>CAYTDU010000469.1:0-4813 GCA_964436395.1 uncultured Gemmatimonadaceae bacterium
CTTGTTGTTTCTGAAGCCAACATGTGGGGCATCATAGACACATGGACCACATTCGATGTGGACTACTATAGGGATGTGGTCGCTGGCATTAGTAGCTCAACGTCTCCTGCGGCGCTGGCCAGTTCTGTTGCGGAGCAGTACTACCAGTCATGTACTGCCTGGATGCAGGACTTCGACATGACGATATCAGCAATCACCACGTCGACAGTGGATATGCTCCTTGATCGGATTGACGCTTTTGCGAGCTCCATGATAGACCACATCGAGGATGCTGCTACGTATCGGTCTGCTTCAATCGCAGCATTGAGGTTCAATGGAGAGCCGATGTATGTGGACCTGTATGATTTCGCGTACCGGGTATGGACATCGGCGGCAGAGTCTTCGGTTGTCACGGCCGCAGCGAACGTCTTGAGTATGTTCAATGCGTCCGCAGGCATGATCATCGCTAATGAGACAAATGAGGCGTATGAGGATGCGCGTGGGCTGTCGGCATATCTGCCGGATTATCACTTCGACACCTTCTGGGAGGAGTATCTGCAGACAGACTATGCAGGTGAGCATCTGTGGGATGACTTCATAGGGTATCTGTGGAATGAGGAACCGCAGGCGAGTGATGATGTTGCGTCTGTTGCCGAGAACAGTCCAGGGAGTGTTATTGACGTAGTTGCAAACGACGAGGAGACGGACCCTGGCCAAGAACTGACGATTAGTGAGGTAACTGATCCCGGTCACGGCACAGCATGGCTAGAGGGTGGCCAGGTATTCTACCGGCCGGACCCGCACTACTTTGGGTTAGATAGCTTCATGTACACCGTAACCGATGGGTATGGTGGTACAGACAGCGCGTCGGTTGAGGTGACTGTGAATCGGGTTGATGATAATCTCGCGTTGTCAGTAAGTCCAGGAGCGATCTCAGAAGGCGACGGTCCAGGAGCTGCGACGGGAACAGTAACTCGCGATGGTCCCACTGACGTTGCAGTGCTGGTGAACTTGTCAAGCGACGACACAAGTGAGGCTCGTGTACCAACCTCGGTGACCATCCCGGCCGGGCATGCCTCGGCGACATTTGCAGTTGATGCGGTAGATGATAGCGTCCTAGATGGCACGCAGACGGTGACCATCACTGCCTCCGCCAGTGGATACGTCTCGGCGAATGACACGGTTGACGTGCTGGATGACGAGCAGCCGAGCCTGGCTGTGGCCATCAACCCAAGCATGTTCTCGGAGGGCGCTGGTGTCGGCGCCGCGACGGGCACGGTGGCGAGAACGGGCTCCACCGCCTCCGCCCTGGTCGTCAGTCTCAGCAGCAGCGACACAGGCGAGGCCACCGTTCCGACCACGGTCACGATCCAGGCCGGACATACGTCCGCAACATTCCAGGTCAATGCCGTCGATGATTTGATTCTAGATGGAACGCAGACGGTGACTATCACCGCGAGCGCGGCCGGCTACGATTCCGACAATGAAACCGTCAACGTGACTGACAATGAGATGCCCTCGCTCTCGTTGGCAGTGTTGCCAAGCACTTTCTCAGAAGCCGACGGTACGAACGCAGCCACAGGAACGGTCACCCGGACGGGATCGACCTCGTCCGCGTTGGTGGTGGATCTGAGTAGCGACGATACCAGCGAGGCCACAGTACCGGCCACCGTGACGATACCGTCCGGGCAGACGTCGGCGACATTCCAGGTCAGCGCGACCGACGACTCGATCCTGGACGGTACGCAAAACGTCACGCTGACGGCTTCAGCCACAGGTTACGAGCCCGGTACGGCCGTAATGGATGTGACCGATGATGAGGTGCCGGACACTATCCCCCCGACCGTGCTAGGCGTTGCCCTCAACGGGGGCGTCCCACAGCGTTCGATGGTGAAGGAAATTGCCGTTCAGCTCAGCGAGGACTGCTCCACAAGCATTGATCCCGCATGCCTCAGTCTCCGGAACGTGACAACCGGTACAGACATAGCCGCGGCCGACATGGCCGTGTCGTATGACGCCGCCACGAACACGGCCACTTGGACTTTCCCGGGTCTGCCCGGCGGAACCCTACCGGATGGCAACTACACGGCGAAGCTCCTGGGATCGGCAGTGGCCGATCTCGCCGGGAATCCGTTGGATGGTAACGATGACGGGACCGGCGGAGATGACTATGCCTTCGATCTATTCCGCTTCTTCGGCGACGCCGACGGCGACCGCGACGTGGACTTCGCTGACCTGTTCAAGTTCCGAGGAACGTACCAGAAGGATTTGTCCGATCCCGCATTCAACCCGACGTTCGATGCTGACAGCGACGGCGACGTGGACTTCGCCGACCTGTTCAAGTTCCGTGGCAATTACCAGGACACCCTCGAAGTGCCCTTCGACCTCGTGGTGTCCGAGGACACCCTGACGGTGCCTGAAGGCGGCACAGCACAATTCACTGTTGCCCTCTCGGACCAGCCGCATGGCACGGTTACGGTGACCACCACCCGCACGAGCGGCGACGAAGACCTAAGCGTTGCCTCCGGCGGGACACTGACATTCGACAGCACAGACTGGAACGTCTCCCAAACGGTCACCCTCGGTGCGACTGAGGATGCGGACATTGTGGACGGCAGAGCCTCGTTCTCCGTTTACGCGGACGGTGCCGTCAACCAACCTGTTGTCACCGCAACGGAAAATGACAATGACCGACAGCAGACGGGCATCTCCATCGTCTGGGAGGCGGACGTTACGCACTCCGACACGGTTAGCAACGAAATAACTCGCGTGAAGCTCACGCCGGACGGAGAGCACCTGATTGTCTTCCACTACAACGGCTCGTCGTACGGCATCCCGGGACGGATCGAGAAGATAGGCACCGCCACCGGAGATATCGTCTGGGAAAAGACTGTCACGAAAACCGGGGAGCGCATCAGCCTGACGGGCTGGGTTGACGGGGCGGGCAATCTGTTCTTTGGGCCGTCCTGGTCGGGGTACACGCTGTGGAAATATGATTCCGAACTGGCGACGGAGTTATGGTCCTACACGGGAAACAGCAATGGGTTTGAGTATGTCTGTAACGTGATAACCGATGATGTAAACAATGTGTATGCGGCCGGCTACAACGGCTCGTCGTCCAACAGGGGCAGCCGCATCGTCAAACTCACGGAAGGCGGCGGCCTGGTTTGGGAATCGCTGTCGCACTACAGCAGTGGCAAGGATGATTACACCTACCAGATCGCGTTGGACTCGGTGGGCAACGCTTTCCGTGTCGGTGCGGACAAGCACTACGACGGATCGCCTTGGCAGGGCCGTCTTCTTGGGCATAATGCTGCCGACGGCACTGAGTTCCTGAACGTTGCTGTTTCGGACTCAGATAGTGCTGTATGGGGTGTTGCCGTCGGCTCGGCCGACAGCATCATAATCGGCTATTCCTACAACTTGGGCCACGCGACAGGCCAACCGGTAGAGCAGGAACGGACTGTAGTCCAGAAGTTGGACCAGGCGGGCAACATCCTGTGGGAGCATCGCTTCGACGAGATAGGGATGTACCTGTCTCCCAATGCAATCACGCGATACAACGATAGCATGTTCTTGATGGCATATCATCAGCGAGTCGACGATACAATTCAGCCCGGCATAGCGGCATTCACTGATTCCGGTCAGTTTCTGTGGAAGGAAACACTCGATCAGGCAGGATGGGTTTTCGATACCGCAGGGCTTGACGTGTGGGATGGAGCAGTCTACACAGGCTTGACCTATGCTGCCGATCGTACCCAGGCCAAAGCGCTTCGCCTAAGCATTCCGGTGCCCCGCGTGATCGGTTCTGTCGAACTGCCGCAATCGCCACGATGGAATAGCATCGGCGTTAATCCAACAGGCGACACTCTGTTCGTGCCAACATACGTGGACGGCGACACGACATCCGGTACGGTCTACGCGTTGGATTCGTCAACACTGCAAGTCACAGGGACTATGCCCACAGGATATGACCCAATCGACGTCGCGATCTCTCCCGACGGGATGGTCGGCTATGTGACGAACACCGTCAATGGGTACAAGGCCACCAAGTTTGATGCAGTCAACATGACCGTGATCGGCGATGTCTCAACCGGAACAGACTCTGGTGGTGTCATCTTCACGCCGGATGGCGCGACCGTCTACACAACGAACCACTGGAGTTCGTACCTGAGCATTATTGATGTTGCGACGAATACGAACGTGGGGAGCGTAAGCGGCATCGGGTCCGGCGGCTACGATCTGGCAATTACGCCGGATGGCCAATTCATCTATGCGTTGGGGCTAACCGGGAACATCTACAAGGTCTCGACTTCCAGTAACACGGTAGTCCATACGATTACTCGCGACTTCGCCGGCTCGGGAGGTCAACGCATCGCCATGCTCCCAAGCGGTGAGCAGTTCCTTGTCTCCGGGGGCGGGACGAATAGCGTCCACGTGTTCGACACCTCGAGCGATTCTGAGGTGAGTGTGGTGGGCGTTGGGGGCCGGACAGCCGGGGTTGCAGTGACCGGCGATGGACAACTCGTAGCCGTTGCCTTGCCGGAATCCGATCAGGTGAAGATTCTCGACGCGGTAAGCCTCGGAGAGATGGCAACTATCGATATTGCGGGGTATCCCATCGGCGTCGCGTTCTCACCCGACAATCAGAAGCTGTATGTAACGAGCAGAGACAACAGCACGTTGACAGTAATCGATCTCTATGCTGCTGAACTGCCACCGGTGACGGAGATTCTACAGACAGCCGTTAACTCGACTAACGGACAGGTGTACCACCTCCTAGCCCCTAAACCAGCGTCCTCAGAGCAGTTTTTCTAACACTCGGCGCAAAAAA
>CAYTDU010000470.1:0-4775 GCA_964436395.1 uncultured Gemmatimonadaceae bacterium
GAAGCAGGCCGGCGGATGGACTGAAGGCGACTTCGATGGTACCGGCTTCATCGAACTCTGGAGCGCCCGGAAGAGCAAAGTCGGTGCCGTCTACGCCGGTAATGCTGACATCATCCCGGAAACCCTGCACACCGACTGTGAAGTCGGACGTGATGTTCCCTTCATACGGGTAGCTGAAAGTACCACCGACGTCGAGTGTGGCTGACGTGAAGTCACGCTGGAAACGGTAAATGTTCCCGTTGCCGTTGTTCACCACATAGGCACCGAGCGGAGAGAACTGGCGCTGAGTGCTGGTGCGGTAATCCAGCCCCACGGTACCGCGGGCGGAGAATATCCGAGAATGCCGATAGTCGAATCCCATGCCAAACCGAAACCTGTTCACCTGCTCATCGATTTCAGGCATCAGGAACACACGCTGAGCGTCCGCAAAATTGTCCTCGCCCGAGAAGTAGAAGACATCGCCGACTTCGAAGCTAGTCAAAGGATCCGCTATCGATGTCCCGTTGAAAATTCGGGCGAACTTGTTGCGCGTGTAGTTGGCGTTGAAGTTCACGCCGAGTTTTTCGGTGACGTCCGCCTGTACCGAGCCTCGTAGGTTGATCAGGAAAGCGCTGTTGTTGGGCTGAACACCATCATTGTGTTGCATTCTGCCGCTAATGCTGTAGATGATGTCTTCCCGCCCGCCATTGACACCCATGTAGTAGTTCTGGTGGTAAGCGGTCTGGAAGAAGTTGTTGCGCAGCCACTGGTCGTCGAACCACGGCTCGTCGACGTAGTCAGGATAGATCATCCCGGTGTCGAAGATGTACTGCAGCTCCGGCTGGTCGAATCCCTGTTCGATTCTTGCGGTCACTCTAGGTGCGCCGGGGGTTCCGCGTTTGGTGAAGATCTGGATAACACCTGTTGCAGCGTCCGAACCGTACAGCGTGCTTGCGGCGCCACCCTTGGTTACCTCGACCCGCTCGATGTCGGTTGTGACCAGGTCTGCGAGGGCGGACGACTGCTCACCACCGGTACCACCGGATGTGGCATCGTCGTTATCGACGCGGACACCATCGATGTAGATGACCGGAGCCTGACTACCGAATACGCTCGTCACGCCGCGGAAGTTGATTAGGCCTGACGTGCCACCCTGTGCCGAGGTCGCGTTCACTGTACCGCCGGCGACCTTACCTTGGAGTAGCTCGGCCACGTCCGACACCGGTGCTTCAGTCAGTTCTTCCACGTTGACCACATTCACGGGCGCGGCAAGCTTGCGGCGCTCAACCTCGCGTCCAGTACCGGTAACGACAATCTGATCGAGCTGAATGATGGCACGATGAAGCTCGAAATCAGCCGTTGCAGGAAGCTGAGCAGACACATTCAGAGCCAAGTCCACCGTCGTGTACCCAATCATCCGCGCGCGGAGTGTCGTACGTCCGACAGGTACGTTGGTCATGGTGAACCTTCCCTCGGCGTCTGTGACGACAGCGATGCTGCGTCCTTCGATGAGAATCTGGACGCCTGCCAGTTGACGGCCAGTCCCGGCCTCCGTCACCGTGCCGCGAATGTCGCCGGTTTGTTGACCGAGGGCTGGAGTCACTCCCATACACAGCAACAGCGCTGCGAGGAAGCCTCCAGTCACGATCCTTACGAATCTCTTCATAACGTTCATCCTCCGATATTGAGGTGTAGACTGGTTTAGCCTATGGAATGGTGAGTGGGGATTCGGTCGCTGAGCACCGCCACCCTACCCAAATGATGCACACCGGCTGCTCTACTGGTTTTGACGAGTCTCCGAAGTGAGATACAACCGGTTGCATTTGTACCAATATTCCTATCCGTTGTCTTGGCAAATGTACTCCAATAGGATTCCCCATACGCAGTGTGGCATGTACTTACAATCTGTGGGTTGTACCTATTGTGGGTTGTACCTACAAACATCCGCTCGTATTGTTCCAAAGATACTCCGAACAACGTCTAATGGCGTTACTCATGCGTTACCGGCGTAAGCGTCGAAGTCTTGACATGGACATTCCCTGGCCGAAATACGGACGTGAAAACGTGAATTCGAGGGACTTGCCTGCCCAATCCCGTTCGGAGTCCTGGATGTGTTCACAATTGGAGAAGCTCTCATGCGATATCTGAATTGTTTCCGGCTTGCGTCTTTTCTCTTTTTGATTGCTGCACTTACCCCTGTTATACCTCGTTTGGCGGCTCAGGTCACATCGCCAGATGATCATTTCGGCTTCAAACCCGGGGCCGATTTCCATCTCCTTACGTACGAGCAAGCGATTGGTTACTTCGAATTGATCGCGGGTCAAACCGACCGAATGCTGGTGTTCGATATGGGCCCGACCTCCGCTGGGCGGAGGATGAAATACGCGGCCATATCCTCAGCGGACAATCTGGCGAGGCTCGACCATTTCAAAGAACTTAACAAGAGCCTGAGTCTGGTTCGAGGTGTGAGCGACGAACAGGCTCGAAACCTCGCTGAGGAAGGTAGAACCGTTGTCTGGATTGATGGCGGCTTGCACGGTACCGAAGTAGCGCCAGCTCAGCTCCTACCTCAGCTCGCTTACGATCTCATAACGGGAACCGACAGGCAAATCACGGCTATCAGGGACAGCGTGATCGCTCTGTTGGTGTTTGCCAATCCGGACGGCATGACCATCGTGTCCGATTGGTACATGGGCAACGTCGGTACGCCCTACGAGGTGAGTCCGATCCCGTGGCTTTACCACAAGTATGTCGGGCACGACAACAACCGCGATTCATTCATGGCGAATTTGCTCGAAACGCAGAACATGAACCGCGCCCACTCACAGGAATGGTTCCCAGAAATCCTGTATAATCAGCACCAAACGGGCCCATTCCCAGCCCGGATATGGATTCCGCCAGATGCCGAACCGACTAATCCGAACGTCCACCCGCTCATCATTCGTTGGCGCAACCACATCGGCACCGCGATGGGTAAGGCGTTTGACGAGAACGACATGCCCGGTGCGATCTCACGCATTCGCTACGATGCATGGTACCCGGGGTATGCAACTCAGGTAGTGGAGGGGCGAAATGTCGTTCCCATCCTGACCGAAACTCAGCTCTATCGATATGCGACACCGCAGCATTTCACAGTGAATGATTTTCCGGAGGCCCACCGCGACTTGACGGTTGGGGCGTTCTATCCGAACCCGTGGCGCGGCGGATGGTGGCGCATCGGCGATGCGGTTGCGTACAACCTCGTCGCGTGCAAGGCCGTGCTCGAGGTGGGAGCGCGGTACAAGTACGAACTGCTATACGACAAGTACAAGGCCGGCTCTGACGTGATCGAACGCTTCAGCGGCGAGCCACCTTATGGTTGGATCGTACCGGCTGACCAACCGGACAGAGGTAGCACGAGGACTCTGTTGGACAGGATGAGAATCAACGGGATAGAAGTGTACACCGCGGACGACGCATTCGAGCACAACGGGATCTCGTTCCCCGCAGGTACGTTCGTATTGCCAACCAGCCAACCGTTCGGGCTCTTCCTGAAGAACATCTTCGAGAGGCAAGATTATCCCGATCTCCGGAAGTATTCGCACTTGTGGCAGGGTCATGTAAGTCCCGAGGATTGGGAAGGAGGACCACTCCGGCCGTACGACGGCGTCGGGTGGACGCTGCCCCTCCAGATGGGTGTTCAAACGTGGGATATGACGTCGCAGCTGGGCGTTGGACTCACTCAGGTCGATGAGATCAGCATGTCGGGGAGTGTGTCGGGGGGAGGCGGAACATATGTGCTAGACCGCGCAGACAACAACTCGGTTGCTGCCGCGTTTCAGCTGATGGATGGCGGCGCCTCGGTGAGGTGGACGGACCAGCCGTTCACAATGGGTGGGAGGCGATACGGCGCCGGAGCATTCGTTGTCGAGACGGGGCGGGTTTCAGCCACGAGGCTTCGCGAGATTGCCTCTGCAACCGGCGTTTTGTTCAGGTCTGGTAGTCCTCGTGTCTCAACCACGACGTTGAGGTTGCCTCGCATCGGACTGCACGTGGCCTGGGTCGCCAGTATGGATGCGGGCTGGATTACGTATATCTTCGACGACTACGGCATCCCCTACGAGTCTCTCACAAACGCTGAGATTCGGGCTGGGCGGCTGAGCGAGCGATATGACGTGATCATCTTTGCGGATCAAAGCGCCTCGCAGATAATAGAAGGCCACCGCAAGGGCACGATTCCGGCCGACTATGTAGGTGGAATCGGAGAAGAAGGCGTCAACGAACTCGAGAAATTCGTGGAAGCCGGAGGTACGTTGGTCACCAACAACGCCTCGAGCGATCTACCGATAGCCCAGTTCGATTTGCCGATCAGAAACGTCTTGGAAGGGGTGTCTTCGGATAGCTTCAATTGTCCTGGAGCACTTCTGAAGGCGGAGTTCCAAAACGACCATCCGGTGGCATATGGGATGGAAGAGGAAGGGATGATCTTCTTCTCGCGGGGGATGGCGTTCGCGGTTGGTGAGGAGGCGGAAGCAGAAGGAGCGGAAGAAGAAGAGGTGGAAAGCGATGCCGAGAATGATGAGGAAATCTCCATCCAGGTAATTGCATCCTATCCCGATGAATCTCTGCTGCTCAGCGGGTGGATGATCGGCGACGAACGCATTCGTGAGAAGGCTGCGGCCTTGGACGTCTCATACGGTGAGGGGCGGACAGTCCTGTTCGGCTTCAACGTTCACAACCGGGGGCAGGCACGATCTACGTTGAAGATGTTGTTCAACGCACTGCTGCGTAGATAAGTGATGACTCCGAAACACTAG
>CAYTDU010000471.1:0-4767 GCA_964436395.1 uncultured Gemmatimonadaceae bacterium
TACAATGTTGGTATAATACAATAACTACATTGTTGGTAAAACAAGGTGATTGTGATGAAACAACGTCTTGGTGAATTCGAACAGCTGCTCCTGTTTGCCCTGCTACATCTCGGCGACGAGGCTTACGGAGTCGCTATCCGGCAGGCAGTGGAAGAACGCACTGGGCGTACAGTTTCGGCCGGTGCAGTCTACGTGGCAATGGAACGGCTTTCAGAACAGGGATTCGTAACCTCCAGGTTCGGCGAAACCACTCCGCAGCGCGGGGGACGTCGCAAGAAGTATTACAAGCTCGAGCCGGCTGGTGCCGCAGCACTGCAGCGGTCTTACGAGACTCTCACCAAGATGGCAGCCGGATTGGGTGAGAAGCTGTCACAGCAAGCAGCAGCGCAAGCTGCTGTCGAGGAGATCTAATCCTATGGCTTCAGGCTGCACACCACCGAGGGCCGCGCGTCTTCTACTTCGCGTGCTGCTCGGCGCAAGGACAGGAGAGATCGTGGTTGGGGATATCGACGAGGAGTTCTTCGACACGATCTTGCCCAGACACGGACCGATGGCTGCGCGCCGATGGTACTGGCACCAGACGTTGGCATCAATCCGCTCGGTATGGCGTGGTACATTGAGCCGCCGAGGCCGATCACATGTTCGGGTTGCTGATGTCTGTTCCACCGGCAGCCCCAGAAGCGGGGCGCTGAAGAATTCGAGAGTTCCGATGGCATCCATGATTTTGGGATTCCGCTATTCCTGGCGCTCAATTCGCAGGCGGCCAGGGTTTGCGGCGACAGTCATCGCGCTCGTAGCGCTCGGAGTGGGTGCAACCACCAGTGTATTCAGCATCGTTGACGGAGTGGTATTGCGCAAGCTGCCGTATCCGAGTCCGAATGAGCTGGTGTGTTTCGGGAATCAGGTATTTCCTCTGCCGTTCGTCGCACCGCTGAATGAACGAACGCATTCCCTTACCACCGTTGCCGCTGTGAGTACGGAACTCTTGGAACTCGCAGGAGATCCCCCTCCCATCCATGTTCACGCGTCATACGTAACACCTGGGCTCTTTTCCACACTCGGTTTGAGCCAGGTTCACGGTCGCCTGTTCTTGGACGAAGATTTTGACGGACCTGCGCGCGTAGCGGTAGTCGGCCACCGTCTATTCCAAAACAGGTGGGGCGGAGATGACGCGGTGATCGGGCGAACCGTTACGGTTGGGGGTCAACAACTCACGGTCGTAGGTGTCCTCCCATCCGGGTTTCAGAGCCCTGAAGCGGTGGTTGGCGGAGAGGTGGATGTCTGGATTCCGTACAACCGATTCTATGAATCTCCTGAAGACTTCAGTTACGCCCTCGTTTCGGTCGTTGCGCGTCTGAGAGACGGGGTAACTAGAGAAGCGGCTCAGCTCGAACTCAATGCCTTGTCGGCGGAGCTGGCGGCTGAGTACCCAGCAGAGTACAGCCACTACGAGGCGCACGCTGAAGATCATGGGAGTGCGTTCGTGATCCGTTCGCTTCACGACGCGACCGTGGGCGACGTCGACACCACGCTATACATGTTTCTCGGTGCCGTTGGGCTCTTGCTGCTCATCGCCTGTGCAAATGTTGCCAACATGTTTCTCGCGCGGGTGAACGAGCGAGAGTTGGAGATGGCGCTACGGTCCGCTCTGGGAGCGGGAAAGCTCCGCATCGTATCTAGGCTCTTGACGGAGAGTGTGACACTTTCGCTCATCGGTGGAGCCCTAGGCGTGTGTCTGGCACACCTAGGTGTCTTCGCTTTCAAAATGCTCAATCCCGGCGGCATACCTCGTATCCAGGATGTATCACTTGATTGGCGTGTTCTATCGATTGCGACTCTAGTGTCGCTCTTAACTGGAGTGGTGTTCGGAATACTCCCCGCGCTCCATGCGGCAAGAGTAGATCTGAGCGAAGCCATGAAGTGCGTCGCGAGCAACTCCACCTCTGGCCGAGGACGGTACCTGCTGCGTGACGCAACAGTCACATTCGAGGTCGCACTGACGCTAGTGCTCCTCAGTAGTGCCGGTCTGCTCTTCAACAGTTTCATCAGACTTTCCAATGTGGATGTGGGTTTTGATGCGACAGACGTAACGGCAGTTCACCTGAGTGTGGGGCACAGGTTCACGGAGGAAGAGAACACCCGGTTCACACAACAACTTCTCGACCGGGTCTCCGGAATTCCCGGCGTGGACGCCGTGGCCGCCGGAGTTACGCTGCCGTTCGGTGTGCGCGGCGGCGGGCCGTGCTGCTGGTTCCGCAAAGTCCGCAACCTCGACGAATCCCGTGGTTACGGCCACGAAACCGTCGTCACGGCGGTGACACCAGGATTCTTCCAAGTGCTTGGATCCCGAGTCCTGCAGGGTAGAGGGTTTGTCGAGACTGACAACTCGTCCGGTGAAGACGCGCCCATTGTACTGACTGCTTCCCTGGCGAGGAGACTCTTCGGCAATGAAAATGCGGTCGGTAGGTCATTCTTCATGGATGAGGAACGTCGATTGGTGGTGGGAGTCGTTTCAGACGTACGCCACTGGTCTCTTCGCACCGCCCAGCATCCGGGTGTGTACATACCTTTTTATGGTCCGATCCACACGCACCAAATACACCTAGCCGTGAAGTCCGACGCTGCTCTGAGCCTATTGGCACCTCAACTTCGGGCGGCTGTGTGGGACGTTGATCCCAGTCTTCCCGTTTTCGAAATCACCCCGCTAGAGCAGTTGGTGCGTCAGTCGGTTGCGGGACTTCGCCTCTATTCGACACTTCTGATCTGGTTTGCTATCGCGGCGGTTGTTGTTGCTGCAGGTGGTGTTTACGGATCGATGCTATACGCGGTTGGACGTCGGCGTCGCGAGATGGGGATTCGCCTCGCTCTGGGCGCGCGAAATATCAACGTGAAGGCAATGATCGTGCGGCATGCGCTTGCGTTGGCAGCGATCGGCGTGGCGTTTGGCTTGACTGGCGCAATAGCGGCCTCCCGCCTCCTGGAAGGTGTGGTATTCGACATCTCGCCCACCGATCCCATGACGCTACTTGCCGTTACCGTACTAATGATTGCCGTAGCTGTCTCGGCCGCCTACCTGCCAGCCCGGAAGGCAGCGGGTGCCGACCCGACTGAGACATTGCGGGCAGAATGACGGGATATCAAGGAGCTGGCCCTCATTTGCAACCTTTTGTACGATTCGGACATCTAATACACTGCATTGCAGTAGATATTGGCAATTCAAGAGGTCCGAAGCGAGGTGATCGTGAAAAACCAGCGCACTCCGCGGATAGCTACCGCCATTATCTGGATTCTCCTGCCGCGCGCCGAGCGTGAGTTCCTGCTGGGCGATCTGGAAGAACAATACGGGCGACGCTATGAGTTGAATCGAGTCAATGCCTGGCTCTGGTATTGGGGACAGGTGATTCGACTCAGACCTTCCAAGATCGCGGCGGCACGCAAGCCACCGACAACCAGTAGACGCAGCTTGGCTGTGCTCAGTGACTCCCTCTTCAGCGACGTCAGATACGCGGGGCGCTTCCTCCGCAAGAACCCGAAGTTCACGCTGGCCGCCACATTCATCCTGACGCTTGGCATCGGCTCCAATACTGCCTTGTTCAGCGTTGCACATGGCGTCTTGCTACAGCCCCTACCCTATCACGATCCGGGGCGGCTTGTGGCTGTGGGGGGAAACACCGGCAAAGACCTCGCCCTGGGCTTCAGGAACGTGTCAGAGCCCGAGTTCCTGGACCTCGCAACCGGAATCTCCTCGTTCGAACAGGTGGCGGCGTACAACGGCGCGGAGTTGACCATAGGCGACTCAACGCGGGCCCGGCGTATCAGCGTGATGCGTGTGACCGCCAACCTGCTACCAACGCTCGGCGTGAGTCCTTTGCTGGGCCGCCTGTTCAGCCAAAATGAAGGGCAACCCGACGGGGATGATGCAATTATTCTCAGCTACGCCATGTGGCAGCGCGATTTCGAGGCCGATCCAAACATCATCGGACAAACCGTCGGCCTGCACGACGTTGACGCCACCTGGGCAATTCAGTATGAACTGCCTGTGCCCATCGTCGGCGTGATGCCACAGGGATTCCAATTCCCTGATGCGGACTATCAGGCGTGGGTGCCCCTCAAACTCGACACACAAAACCCTCACACCCGTTCGTTTCATTATCTCAATGCGATCGCGCGCCTGAGCCCCGGTACCACGTTCGATGCAGCTCAAAACGAGGTGAACGTACTGGCAAGCCGCACCACATCCGACTATCCCGGTGTATACACGGCCGACCCGGGGTACACGATCAGGATCCAGCCATACCTCGATCGGGTCGTCGGGCACGTATCCACACCTCTCTACTTGCTGATGGGTGCGGTGGGTTTCGTTTTGCTCATGGCGTCCGTCAATGTGGCCAATCTGGTTTTGGTGCGAGGCGAGGCCCGAAAGAGTGAGATCGCCCTTCGCGCGGCCGTTGGAGGCGGCACGGCGCGAGTGATGCGACAGCTCCTCCTCGAGAATCTCTTGCTCGTAGGCATAGGCGGCTGTGGCGGCGCGGGGGTGGCAATGGTCGGATTGAAGGTGATCCGTGCTATCGCATCCGCCGATGTGCCGCGACTCGACCAGACCGGCCTGGACGGACGAGTGTTCGGCCTTTCAGTGGCCATCGCGCTCGCCTCGAGTTTGGTATTTGCCGTCCTGCCGGTATTACGCAGTTCACGAGGAGATCTGCAGAGGTTGCTGACATACGGAAGAAGATCCGGCGGCACGGACCGTTCGAGCTCCGCCGTACG
>CAYTDU010000472.1:0-4763 GCA_964436395.1 uncultured Gemmatimonadaceae bacterium
GCAAGATGCTGATCGAGGATGGTGTGGTCGTGCCCGGGGAGGAGCGGTGGCGGACATCGCCTGTACTCCGATGCTGACTTAGAGCGGCTGCAATTAGTTCGTGAAGCCATGGACGGAGGAAGGAGAGTCGGCCAGTTGGCTGGACTGACCGACGAAGAGCTCAGTGCATTGGTAGAGGAGGACCGCCGAGCGTCTGTAGCACCAGCCTCGTCGATTACGGAAAACCATGCGAATGGTAGACCACAAACATTCGTAGCAGATTGTCTCATTGCAGTTCGTGCACTTGACTCTGACTCCCTCAAAGCATGCATCGACAGGGCAGTAATAGCACTCCCGCCCGAAGAGTTCATCGACCTGGTCGCGACACCATTCATGCACACCATCGGAGACCTTTGGTACTCTGGCCAGTTGAATCCCGGTCATGAGCATCTGGCGAGCAGCGTCATGCGGAACGCTCTGGCCGAGATGACTGCCGCGCTACAACCCGAGAACGAAGGAAGACGCCTGGTTGTGTCCACGCCATCCGGGCAGCGGCACGAGATTGGAGCCGTGTTGGCTGCGGCAACAGCCGAACTAGAAGGCTGGACAGTCACCTACCTCGGGCCGGACCTTCCCGCGGCAGACATCGCGGTGGCTGCGGAGCAGACCAATGCGGACGCAGTGGCGCTCAGTATCACCGTGTCGCCTGATGAACACGAACTCGCAACCGAGTTGGACATTCTAAGGCGATCACTTCCAGCAGATGTGCTCATATTGATAGGTGGACAGGCCTCCGAACCCCTCAAAAACATGATCCAAGGATTCGGCGCCAGGCACATGACCGATCTCTCGGAGGTCCGCGAAACGCTCCGGGAGATTTCCAAGTCCGCGAATAGCGACGATTGAAATTGAAAGGGAACATGAGCAGCATACACTACTTAGAAAACATCACGGAATCCGTCGGCAACACACCTCTAGTCAAAATCCGCAAGCTCACAGCAAGTCGCGGCATCAAAGCGACAATCTTGGCGAAGGTCGAATCCTTCAACCCAACTGCTTCGGTCAAAGATCGCATGGCCATCTATATGCTGAACGCGGCTGCCAAGACCGGAGAGCTAAAGCCCAGCAGTACGATAATCGAGGCAACGTCGGGTAACACCGGAGCAGCGGCCGCCATGTATGGAGCGGCTCATGGCCACAAAGTCATCTTGACGATTCCGGACAAGATGTCGGACGAGAAGATCGATACACTCAAAGCGTTCGGCGCCGAAGTCCACATATGTCCCACCGCCGTACCTCCGGACCATCCGCAGAGTTACTATGAGGCCGCCAAAGCATTGGCTTCGGAATGCGATGAGCCCTACATGCTGAACCAGTATCACAACCCAGACAACATTGCCGCCCACTACGCCACGACCGGTCCGGAAATTTGGGAGCAGACCGGCGGCGAGATCGACGTGTTGGTTGCGTGCGTCGGGACGGGCGGCACCATGTCCGGAGCCGCGAGGTTTTTGAAGGAACAGAAACGTGACGTCGAGATAGTTGCGGTGGATGTAGAAGGCTCGGTCTTCTACGACTACTTCAAGACTGGTGAGTTGCCGGAGCCACACCCTTATCTGGTCGAAGGTGTCGGCGATGACATGCTCTGTCAGGCACTCGACTTCAGCGTGATCGACGAGATGTACAAGATAGACGACAAGACCAGCTTCCTGATGGGAAGAGAAATGGCTCGCGAAGAAGGGATCTTGGCTGGGGGCTCCTCCGGCTCGGCCATGTACGCCGCGCTGGAACACGCGCGCGGGCTTGATGAGAACAAGACTGTAGTCGTGATCCTACCAGACACCGGCTCCAAGTACGTCACCAAGATGTACAACGACGAGTGGATGCGGGAAAAGGGCTTCCTCGATTGAGTCGCCAAACACATAATTAGAATTGCATTGGGGCCGCCCTTTCCGGGGTTGGCCCCGTCGATTTTGTGGATTCGCCAATCCGAAAGACTCTTGATGACAAAACATATCCTGTTTGTTCTTTACTCTCTGTCGCTCGCCTGCGCGTCCGAAGCTGCCGTTGCTGACGATGCGGCCGCGGGTGGCGATCACGCCGTCCACGTTTCACCCGAACAAGCGACAGAATGGGGAATCGAGACCGGCGTGATCGCGACGAGCGAGATCTCCTCTCGCGTGACCGTTCCTGGCGTGCTGAGTTTGAACGAAAACCGGACGGCTCATATATCCTCGTTTGTTACCGGCAAGGTCGTCGGTCTATCGGTGGACCTGGGTAGTTACGTGCAGGAAAGTCAGGTGCTGCTGACGATCAACTCACCGGAATTCGCTGAAGCACAGGCCAACTACCTCGATGCCAATTCACGGTGCAACCTCGCAAGACGTGACTACGAGCGGGCACTGGAGCTGTGGGAGACACGCTCTATCGAAGAGCGAGATCTGTTAAGCCACGAAGCTGCACTGGGACAGTGCATAACCGACCTCGCGGCTACGGAATCTTCACTTCACTCGTATGGCCTCGACCACGAGTGGATGGACGATCTGAAAGCCCGTAGCGACGATGTAAGCCACGAAGGTGGCGATCCCGATCTCATCGCCAACGCGGACCTACCCATCCACGCACCAATCGAGGGAAGAGTGATCTTCCGTGACGTAGTGGTTGGAGAACACGTGGATCCCACTGACGTGCTCTTTACAGTCTCAAGACTCGGCTCGCTATGGGCTATTCTCGACGTATACGAAAACGACATTCCCTACGTTCGTGCCACCAGCAACGTCACGATCAAATCTCCACTCTACCCCACCGTCGACTTCCCGGGTCGGATCACGTACATCAGCGACGTCGTCGATGAAACTCTTCGTACGGTCCAGACCAGGGTGGAAGTAACCAACATCGACGGGCTTCTCAGACCCAACATGTACATCCAGGGAGTGGTGGAGAACCGCGACGAAACCAGCACGGTACTCACGGTACCGGACGATGCGGTGGTAATGCTACATGGAGCACCAACCGTCTTCCTACTCAGCCCACCGGCAGCGGGAGAGGAGCACCTCGTATTCCTGGTGCAGCATGTTGAGACCGGAGATCTCATCGGCGATATGCGGGTCATCACCGAGGGCCTGCAAATGGGCCAGGACGTTGTGTTCAAAGGTGCATTCACTCTCAAGTCGGAAATCGACAAGAGCGCCGGCGGACACGAGGGGCACGTACACTAGCGCCGGCAGAGCGGCCAAGAACTCCATCAGAAAGACGCGATGATACCCCGCATCCTGGAATTCTCACTGCGCAACAGGTTGCTCGTCCTAGCGGCGACCATCTGCGTCGCAACGTTTGGCTTCTTCGCGTTTCGCGAACTGCCGATTGACGTCTTCCCAGACCCCTCACCGCCGCTGGTGCAGATCTATACCGAGGCAGACGGAATGGCACCGGAAGAGGTCGAGAGGCTGATTTCGTATCCAATTGAAGCCTCCATGTTCGGCCTGCCGCGCGTCAGCAACATCCGCTCGTTTTCGACGTTTGGGCTCTCGCTGGTGAATGTCTACTTCGAAGAGGGCACCGACACCTATTGGGCGCGCCAGCTCGTATCGCCGCGCCTGCGCGAGATCGGTGAGGAACTGCCGGCCGAGGCTGAGGAATCCGTACTGGGACCGATCGCTACCGGTCTGGGTCTCGTTTACCTGTACTACGTGGAGGGCGACGAATACTCCACGATCGAACTCAGAACGCTCCAAGACTGGTTGATCAAGTACGAGTTGAAGTCGGTGCCAGAGGTCTCACAGGTGTTGAGCATCGGTGGAGACGTGAAGCAGTTTCAGATTCTCATCGATCCAAACGCACTGCTTCAGTACGGCCTCACAGTCTCCGATGTCGCGGACAAGGTTCGAGAAAACAACCAGAACACGGGCGCGAGTTTCATTACCCGCGGGCAGGAAGAATACATCGTACGCAGCCTCGGCCTCGTAGAGACAATCGAAGATTTGAAAGAAGTGGTCATCGCCAACCGCGACGGTACTCCCGTGTACCTCTCACACGTTGCCGAAGTAGAGGTGTTGCCGGCAATCCGGAGGGGCTCGGCACTCGCGATGGGTGAAGGCGAAAAAGTCGTGGGTATGGTGCTCAAGCTGTTCGGTTCCAACACGGCACGAGTGATCGACAACGTCGAGGAGAGAATCGGGGAGATCAACCAGGCGCTGCCGCCTGGCGTGGAGATTGTACCGTTCTACAACCAGGCTTCATTCATCAGGAACTGCTTTGGAACGGTTGCGACGAACTTGGCGCTGGGTGTCGTTCTCGTCATCATCGTGCTGTTCCTGTTCATGGGTGACCTGGGCTCCGCATTCGTCACGATTCTAACGCTTCCCTTCTCGATCCTGCTCACGTTCATCTTGATGGAGCGGATCGGCCTCGCCGCCGATCTGATATCGTTCGGAGGTTTGGCAATAGCCATCGGCCTGATTGCCGATGCGGCAATCATCTTCGTCGAGAACTGTTTTCGGCACATACAGATCATGAAGGAGGACAAGGCTACCGCAATCATTAACGCTGGAGCTGAAGTCGGCCGCCCATTGCTGTTTGCGATCGTGATCATCATCGTAGTGTTCCTTCCCATATTCACGCTCACCGGTGTCGAAGGCACCATGTTCAAACCGATGGGCTACACGATTTCCTTCGCATTGGCCGGTTCCATTCTGTTCACTCTCTTCTCGATACCGGCAATTGCCTGGTATGTACTGAAGCAGAAGGGTTCGACGGCTCGGGAACCCGTTATCATATCGCGGGCT
>CAYTDU010000473.1:0-4760 GCA_964436395.1 uncultured Gemmatimonadaceae bacterium
CACAGCACTGGCTGCACGACGACAGCTCGCGCACCAACCGATAGATATTCCGGGCGCTCGACTGGCCGGATCCTACCAGCCTGAGAAACGCAGCCGGCTCTCCGGGCCCGTCCTACTGGCAACAGCAGGTCGACTATCGAATGGACGCGCGGCTAGATACGGTCGAGCACAAGATCTTCGGATCGGAGCACATAACCTACACTAACAATTCGCCGGACAGGCTTCGTTACCTCTGGGTTCAGCTCGATCAGAATGTTAGGTCAATAGAGCATTCGCGGTCGTACCAGACACAGGGAGCGCTCCCGGAAGAACTAAGTGAAAGAGCTCGGCAGTTCCTTGGAAGGGCGCCATTTGACGGTGGCAACAACATTACGCGGGTGCAGGTGGTGGATGCGGGAGCGCTAACGGATACGCGCTACATCATCAACGGCTCCGAGATGCGTGTGGACTTGCTGCAGCCGTTGGGAAGTGGTGAGTCAGTGGAGTTCGAGATCGACTGGAACTACAGAATTCCCGACAACGGACGTGGTGCGAAGGAGCGCGTGGACGATGGGTGGCTGTATGAGATGGCACAGTGGTTTCCGCGGCTTTCTGTGTACGACGACGTAAACGGTTGGCAGACCGATCAGTTTTTGGGTAGTGGCGAGTTCTATCTCGAATTCGGCAACTACGACGTCAGCCTAACCGTGCCGTGGAACCATATAGTCCAAGCCACAGGCGTGTTGCAGAATCCAGAGGAAGTACTGACTCAGACGCAACGAGATAGACTCGCTCAGGCGATGACGAGTCGAGAGCCGTCGTTCATCATTCGGCCGGAAGAGGTGATGGATCCGAGCACGAGGCCTACACAGAGCGGAACGCTCACCTGGCGTTTCGTGGCGGAGAACGTTCGCGACTTTGCGTGGGTTAGCTCGCAGACGTATGTGTGGGATGCTGCCGGGTTCAGATATCCATCAGACAACAGGCTGATCGAGGCCCATTCACTGTACCCGCGCGTCGCGATGCCGCTGTGGGACAGTCTGTCGACGCGTGCTGTGATACAGACGCTCGAGACGTACGGGCGCATGGCGTTCGAATACCCCTACCCCAAAGCGTCGAACGTGCACGGACCGGTGGGTGGTATGGAGTATCCAATGCTCGCATTCTGCGGCGCGCGTCCTCGGCCCGATGGCAGCTATCAGGATGCAATTGCTCGGGGGTTGATCTCTGTCACGATCCACGAAGTGGGCCACAACTGGTTCCCAATGATCGTCGGCTCGGACGAACGGAAGTGGACCTGGATGGACGAGGGCCTGAATACGTTCCTGCAGTATTACGGCGAGCAGGACTTCGATGCCAACTTCCCGAGTCGAAGCGGTCCCGCACCTTACATCGTCGACTACATGCGCGACCCGGATCAGGTGCCGATCATGACACATTCGGATCTCATTCATCGGGGATTCGGGCCAAACGGGTACAGCAAACCCGCAGCGGGATTGGTGATGTTGCGCGAGGAGATTTTGGGTCCCGAGCTGTTCGATGCCGCATTCAGCGAGTACGCGCAGAAATGGATGTTCAAGAAACCGCAGCCGGCCGATTTCTTCAGGTCGTTGGAAGATGGCGCAGGAGAACTGCTCAACTGGTTCTGGCGCGGTTGGTTCTACACGACTCATTACAACGACCAGGCGCTGGCATCGGTGGCTTCACAGGGTGCAGAGGAGTTGATTGGCAACACAGAGCGCGGTCAGCAGTACTACCGTATGCAGGTTGACAACGAGGGCGGCATCGTGATGCCCCTGTACCTTGGGATAACTTATGAAGACGGGTCGACGGAGACGGTGAAACTGCCTGCCGACATCTGGCGCAACAACGAATTGACGTTCACGTATGGGTTCTTCACGGACAAGACCGTCGTCCAAGTGGTGATCGACCCCGACGAGGTGTTTGCCGACGTGAACCGAGAAAACAATACTTGGAACGCACCGATTCCTTGAGTAACGAAACCGAGGGGAATTTGACAATCCATTCAACAATCCAGCCGCTGCAACGAGGTTTGCTCTTTGCAGCGGTATTTGCTTTGGTGCCATGCGCGCTCGGAGCGCAGCATTGGTTGCACGACGACGGCTCCCGTACCAACAAGTCGATTTTTCGGCCGCTCGATTGGGCCGATCCGAACAGCATGCGCAATGCTGCCGGCTCCCCGGGGCCAGACTACTGGCAGCAGCAGGTGAATTATCGCATCGAAGCGCGCCTCGACACCAACGAACACAAGGTATTTGGGTCGGAGCACATCACCTATATCAACAACTCGCCGGACCGGCTGCGCTACGTTTGGGTTCAGTTGGACCAGAACGTCAGGTCCATCGAGCACAGCAGGTCGTATCAGATGCAGAGGGCTCTTCCAACAGAACTCAGCCCGCAGGCGCGCAGATTTCTGGATTTGGATCCATTCGATGGCGGCCACAACATTACCCGGGTCCAAATGCTGGATGGCGCGGTGCTCAGAGACACCCGGTATATCATCAACAACACCGTGATGCGGGTCGATCTGCTCACTCCGCTAGAGAGTGGATCGTCGATCGAGTTTGAGATCGACTGGAATTTCCGAGTTCCGGACCGTGCGCGCGGCAGCAAGGAACGGGTGAGCGATGGCTGGATCTATCAGCTGGCCCAATGGTTCCCGCGCCTGTCCGTATACGACGACGTGAATGGTTGGCAAACAGACCAGTTCCTCGGCAGCGGGGAGTTCTACCTCGAGTTCGGCAACTACGACGTGAAGTTGACAGTTCCGTGGGACCACATCGTCGACGCCACAGGCGTGCTACAGAACCCTGAGGAAGTTCTAACCGAGACGCAGCGCGCGCGAATTGTCGAGGCTCTCGAGAGCGAAGACCCGTCATTCATTCTCCGACCCGACGAAGTGCAGACGCCGGATTCCCGGCCGGTCCAAGGCGGCACTCTCACTTGGCACTACAGAGCGGAAAACGTTCGAGACTTCGCGTGGGTGAGTTCGAATACGTTCGTGTGGGATGCTGCCGGGTTCAGGTATCACCCGGAAGATCGGCCCATAAAGTTGTATTCGTTGTATCCCCGCGAGGCGATGCCGCTGTGGGACAGCGTGTCTACCCGCGCTATTGTGCGGACGATGAAGACGTATGGCAGAATGGCGTTTGAGTATCCGTACCCCAAGGCGTCGAATGTGAATGGCGGCCGCGGTGGCATGGAGTACCCCATGATGGCTTTCTGCGGCGGTCGTCCGGGCCCGGACGGGAACCTCACGGATGAGATCGTGAATGGACTGGTGACTCTCACGATTCACGAGGTCGGCCACAACTGGTTCCCCATGATCGTGGATTCAGACGAACGAAAATGGGGGTGGATGGACGAGGGTCTCAACACCTTCCTCGAAGAATACGGCGAGCTCGATTGGAACGCCCAATTCCCCTCGACGGATGGCTCGCCAACAGAAATAGTCAATCACATGCGGAACCCCGACCAGGTCCCGATCATGACTGCGCCGGATCTGATCCACAGAGCCTCATTTCAGACGAACTACACGAAGCCCACAACAGGCCTGATAATGCTGCGCGAGGAAATACTCGGGCCGGAGTTGTTCGATGCGGCGTTCCACGAATACGCACAAAAGTGGATGTTCAAGAAGCCACAGCCGGCAGACTTCTTCAGGTCGATGGAAGACGGGGCCGGTGAACTCCTGAACTGGTTCTGGCGTGGTTGGTTCTATACGACTCACTACAACGATCAGGCGTTGGTTTCTGTGGCCACACAGGGTGCAGAGGAGTTGATCGGCAACGCAGAGCGCGGGCAACAATACTACCGTATGCAGGTTGACAACGAGGGCGGTATCGTGATGCCGCTGCACTTCGGCATTACGTATGACGACGGTTCTACCGAGATTGTGAAACTCCCGGCCGACATCTGGCGCAACAATGAGTTGACCTTCACGTATGGTTTCTTCTCCGACAAGACCGTCGTTCAGGTCGTGGTCGATCCCGATGAGGTTTTTGCCGACGTGAACCGAGACAACAACACTTGGACCGCACCGATTCCTTGAGCTTGGCATGTTGAACGGTGGCCTTTCTGCGTTGCTGTTGGCCGGGCTCGTCGTTGTTCCGGTATCGCCGGGAAACCCGGGTGAGCCGGCGTCAGACCATCCTCTGCACGTCTCCTACGGGAGAATGGTGTTGGAAGGTGATGCGGCCATTCTGAATGTGCGGATATTCACCGATGACTTGGAAGCGGCACTGCGAGAGTTCCACGGCGTCGAGGGAATCAGAATGCGCGTGGACCCGTACCTCGATTCGCTGTTCACCAGTTACTTCAATGCAAGCTTCACACTGACGATTGCCGACTCTGTGGTCCCGGGTGTGATTGTGGAGAGCGGGGAACAGGACGACATGTGGTGGTATCTCGTTGTGTTCCAAGGGTGGCAGCCCATCAACGAGATCAGCTTCCGTACCGAGTTACTCTACAACATCTTCGACGACCAGCGGAACATCATGCGAATCCTACACACCGCGACAGAGGAGTATCAGATGTACTATTCTGTCGCAGGTGCGCCGGAGACTCATGTGTTCAAGGTTGAATATCCAACACGGAATATCCAATGACCAAGTGTGGCTGGGTGAGATCTTGGAGTTTCTGAGATGCCACAACGGTTCGGATTAGGTCACTTGGATATTGGAAATTCCGTGTTGGACATACCACCGACATCTACACTCTTTCCCTACACGACGCTCTTCCGATGCTACATGTGTCGTGGT
>CAYTDU010000474.1:0-4757 GCA_964436395.1 uncultured Gemmatimonadaceae bacterium
GAGAGACCACCGGATTACTCACTGCAGGTCGGTTGCTTCTCGCAAGAGGCATTCGTGCCCAGGCTGTTGCCGCCACGTTCGCGCCAAGCGGTACCCACCGCGTCGTGATGGGTGGGGCAGCCGACCGAGCGATCACCGACGTCGCAGCTGTTTCCTTCTTCAACGAACTCGATCTGCAAACCACCGGGACGGTGACGATTGATGGCTCGCTAGGTCAGACTCTGATTAGCGGCCAGCTGCTCTCACCTGCTTCCGCTACGCCGGTTGTAACGGGTGGCAACCTCCAAGCATACGGTGTTGCCGTTCAGAATATGGTGCTGAACAATGCGACCCTGTTGATCAGCAACGGAGCGGTTGATGCACTCGATGGTTTGATCTTCCAGAACTTCCCTGCCGGCACGCAGCAGTTGATCATCAACCGGCCCGGCGGCAGCTACACCTTTAACAACCTTCAGTTCAGTCAAGACAACGGGGCGGCCGACGCGTATATAGAGGCAAGGGATGCGGTCACAGACGACAACGATACGCTGAAAGTCACTCTGGCAGGAGCCTCGCCAATTGACGGGCTTCCGGGCGGCACGTTCGAATATGGCGGCGCTATAGTGAACTGGGTTGTCGCCCAAGCTGGTCCACCCTCACAGGTCTCCTTCAAGGTGCAACCGAGTGATGTAGAAGCGGGTGGGACGATCTCTCCGGCATTAGAGGTGACCATCCAGGATGCGTTCACCAACACTGTCGATACGTCAACGGCTGATGTAACGATTGCAGTCAACGACAAACCGGCCGGCGCGGGCGGATTGCTCGGCGGGACGACAACGGTGGCCGCCGTAGGCGGTGTAGCGACGTTCAATGACCTGTCCATCACATATGCAGGCACAGGCTACACTTTGATTGCAACGTCTCCGTTGCTTGACCCTGAAGTGAGCAGCGAGTTCACTGTGACGGCAGCTGCGGCGCAATTGATGGAACTCGCGTCCGGTGACGGCCAAACCGCGGGGCCAGGAGCCACACTTCCCGATCCCATTGCTGTCAAAGTGGTCGACACATATGGCAACGGCGTTCCCGGAGTGAATGTGACGTGGACCGTCACTCAGGGCGGTGGTTCGGTCGCGTCATCTGAGAAAGCGACAGATGCTACAGGTATCGCGACCAACCATTTCACACTCGGAACCCTAGGGACTAACACTGCCGAAGCGGCAGTGTCAGGACTGGCCGGCTCACCGGTGACCTTCACGGCCACGGCAGCCGCGGTCGTGGAATGGGCAAGTGCAACGTCCGGCAATTGGAGCGACGGAAGCAACTGGACCGGAGGCGCACCGCCG
The DNA here is from genome assembly GCA_964436395.1 of uncultured Gemmatimonadaceae bacterium. Taxonomy (GTDB): domain Bacteria; phylum Gemmatimonadota; class Gemmatimonadetes; order Gemmatimonadales; family GWC2-71-9; genus JBDGYW01. Next base: position 1,323 of record CAYTDU010000474.1, read on the forward strand.
ACTGCTAGTGAAACCGCCATCATCAGTGTTGAAGGAACGTATGTCGTCACAATCGATACAGATATCAACGTCGGAGGTATCTCCCTTGGTGGCGGCGCCAGTGGACCAGACGTCGAGGCCACTGAACAGACAATCACTGTTTCTGAAACGGTGCGGGTCGGAGAGAACTCATCACTCAGCCTTACTACTAGCACACTCGACGCAGCGCAGGTGATCAACGTTGCTTCGATCACGGCAAACGGCAGCTCGATCAACGCATCCATCGACAATCGTGCCGAACTCATTGCGCGCAACTCTACAACACTAGGCAGCATCGTTGAATCCAGACCCGGCTCTGCACTTAGGATAGCCGGCTCCGGCGCGGACGTCACTCTTTGGCAAGGCTTCAACAACTACGGCATCATCTACTTCGTGAGTTCCGAATCAGGCGGCTATCCCAGTCTCTACGTGGAAAACAGCGACCTCTACAACAACCCGGGAGGAAAGATCATTTTCGCTGGGCTGGGTGGCGGCTATCTCGAGATGGTGAGCGGTGAACTAATCAACAACGACAGTCTCATCGTTCAGAGCGCCGAGACGGTAACTCTGGCAGGATCCGTCCAAAATGACGGTGTTCTGTACGCGGGGACCGCCGAACTCGATCTCGACGGAGACGTCTACAACAGTGGGCTCGTCAGCGTCGGACCAGACCAGACACTCGGCAGCTATGGCACGTTCACGAACTACATGACTGGCGGCATTCAGATGGATCTGGACGCCACTCTGGATCTGTCGGGAACCTCCTTCACTTCCGAGGTCGGTTTCACGATAGACAGCAGCCTTACTGTCTACATCGACGGATCGGGCTTGATGAATCCGAGCGTGACCGTTGCGGGAGACCTGACAGTTGGGGCGGGCGGCGTTCTGGAGGTGTTGAGCAACACGATCACGGTCGACTCGCTCATCAACCACGGTGAATTCTCGCTCGACGTGGCACACCTAGTTGGGCCACTAGACAACCACGGCTGGTTCGGAGCGGTATCCGGGGGGAACAGCATCACGGGAAGAGTGCTCTCATCGAGCGGTGATATCGAGGTAGACGGTGTCGGAACATCCTTGACAGTGACCGGAGACCTGGTCAACAACAGCACAATCCGGCTACAAAGCGCCGATGTGGGAACTCCACCAACACTCACGGTGACAGGTGGAACACTGGTCCACAATCAGTGGTTCGACTCTCAGGGCCCCGCGGGCGGTCATCTAATTGTCGATTCGCTTCACAATACGAACGAGTTGCATGCGGTATCGGGCGGATTGTTCATCGTGGAGGGGCCGGCCATCTACAGCCCAGGATGGTTCTCTCTCAGCGATGCAGACATGCTGGTCCGGCCGACTACTTTGACGGTCGACGGGGACATCTACCTCTACAACAATCGCACTCTCACGGTGGATGGAGGCACGTTCGACTTCGGCGCAGCGATGTGGGGCAACGGAACGGTCGACGTCTCGACCAGCACGTTCACTACCTCGGGGTTCTTCCATCCTGGCGATGTAGACGGCGGCAGGCTCGGCGCGCTCAACTTTGTCGGGGATGTGATCATGACGAATGGAGTCGTCAACCTGAACCTAGACGGCTCGACTCCAGTCACCGAGCATGACGTCCTGAACGTGAGCGGTGCGATTACTCTGGCGGGTGAGCTGAATGTGACGCAAGGGTTCACACCAACGAGGGCCGACACGTTCACCGTTCTGAACTATGGGTCACAACTCGGATCATTCGAAACGTTCGTCGGACTGACCGTTGACGACTCGCTGTCTCTCAGCCCGCGGTATGGCCCCAACAGTATGTACTTGGTCGTGACGGCCGGACCTGACTCCGTAGCGGTCAATCCAACTTCCGCGACTCTCACCGCCGTCGATGCCACTCAACAGTTAGGAGCCAATGCCTTCGTTGACGACGTGCCGGACCCGGGCGCGACATTCACCTGGACCAGTCTCAATCCAAACGTTGCTACTGTTGACGGTGACGGGTTGGTCACCGCGGTGGCGAGTGGCCAGGCAACGATAGTGGCAACATCTGATGAGGTGAGCGGTTACGCACTGGTGACGGTGGCAATCCCCGGAGCCACAGAGGTCAGCGTGTGGGCCGATGTGTCGAGTGGCCTCGCTGCCGACATTCGCGGTATATGGGGAAGGTCCCCGTCAGAGGCATACGCGGTCAGCACCGTAACTGACATCATCACCTTCAATGGAACGGATTGGACGTCGTTTGCCACCGGGTTGGGCACTGGCCACGCGGAGATCTGGGGCAGTTCCGACCAAGACATCTTCGCGCTTGGTACTAATGGTGGCATCGATCGCTTCGATGGGGCTGACTGGACACACACCACAGCTCCTACTTCATCCAACAACCTGTCTGGGATCTGGGGGACGTCACCGGTCGACCTGATGGCTGTCGGATGGGACGGCGTGATTGTCCACTTCGACGGAACGGATTGGGAGGCGATGCCGAGTGGCACTAGTAACATCCTGTTTGACGTTTGGGCGGCATCCAAATCCGATTATTTCGCCGTCGGCGTCGGCGGCACAATCCTGCAGTCCGATGGTTGGACATGGACATCGATGGCCAGCGGTACTACCGCGGGGCTCATGGGTATATGGGGCACTGCTCCGAACGACGTTTTGGCAGTGGGCGACGCGGGAACGGTTCTCCACTTCGATGGGAACAGCTGGTCACCGTTCAGTCCATCCCCCGGAACCACAGCAGACCTCAGGGGAATGTGGGGTTCGTCGTCCTCTGACATATATGTGCTAGGGCACGAGGCAACAGATCGGGTCATCCTGCATTACAACGGTGCAAGTTGGACGACAGACACCGTAGGCACACTCGACCTATTCGATGTCTGGGGTACCGGCGCCGGAGACGTGTGGGCGGGCGCTGAGGGCGGGACGTTTCACCGTGGCTACCGCGGTGCAACCGTGGATATCACGGTTCCAGCGAGCAACTTGGTTGGTGTAGGAGACCAAGTGCGACTCTCGGCGGAGGCCCAGGACGGCACGGGGTCCCCTATCGCTGGTGTGGCATTCACCTGGGAGAGCAGTGACTACGGAGTAGCAGATGTCGACGCCAACGGACTCGTTGAAGCAATAGGCCAAGGCTCGGCGGATATCACTGCAACCGCAACAGGCGGTGCATCCAACAGCACGACCATCACCGTGCAGATCCCAGCCGAGGTCGTAGTCTCTCCCACTGGCTCGACGTTGCTGAGTTCCGGGGCATCGCGGACTTACACAGCGCAAGTGCTCGATGAGGACGCAGAAATAATCCCGGCCGCCCAAGCCCCGTCAATCTCTTGGAGCAGTCTGCACGCCGGTGTCGCCACAATCGGCGCAGGGACCGGTGAAGCCTCCGCGGTGAATGCCGGACAAGCTGTTCTAACTGCCACCGCCGATGGC
>CAYTDU010000475.1:0-4740 GCA_964436395.1 uncultured Gemmatimonadaceae bacterium
AGCCGGCCGTGAGCAGGGAGACTACGTGAGGGTGCTGGAGTTTTGCCGCGAGCTGGATCTCGCGCTGAAACCGGTCCTTGCTCACCTCGGCCGCCATCGCGGGCGGCAGAACCTTGATCACCACTCGGCGGCCTAGCGCGACCTCTTCCGCCAGGAACACGCGGCTCATCCCGCCGCCGCCGAGTTCCTATACGATGTGGTAAGTGTCGCCTACGGCGGACCGGCGTTGCTCCAAGAGGTCCGGCATGGGCGCCAATGTACGGCGGGGGATGTGGGAATGTCCAATCGTTAGAAAGAGATCTCGCGCATCCAAGTATCCGGCGAACTATCTCTTTCGTCACTGACAGAACGGATAGTCAGAACCCCAAATGAGGAAAGGTTCAGCAGCCGACCCACGCGGCCGGCGCACAGACAAAGGAAGGTCTGAAAGGCCTCCAGGTCCCCGATGTTCAAGACACTGCGGACGTCCCGCTCAACATAGGTCGCCGTATACGACCCCAGCCATTCCGCCGGATCCAAGCGCTGATCGTGGATTCTTGAATATCCCCCAAACCAGAGAACCGAACTCAGCTCTCCGGGTGGATTTGGAAATCCGCGCATCTCTTCGAGGTCGAGCGGTAGTAGCTGCACGAGACCCGTGCGACCAGCCAGCGATTGGTTCACGGAATCGAGTAGGCCCAGGTTCTGAGAGCCTGTAAGGAGAAAACGCCCCGGCGAGGGCTGTTCATCGACAATCACCTGGATATACGAAAGGAGCTCAGGAGCTCGCTGGATTTCGTCCAGGATTACGCTACCGGGGTGACGAGCGAGAAAGGCGACCGGATCTTCCAGCGCGAAAGACCGCTCGGAGGGTAGTTCCAGGGAAACGTATGTACTCTCCGGGAGCGCCATGCGGCCAAAATCAATATTGAATATCCTATTTGGCCAACCACTGCTTCGTGATTAGTTGTGATTGCCAAAACTCCGGTGGCGGCGATCAGCCTCGTCTTTCAAGACGATCCGCCCGATAGTGCGCCGAGGAGAGGCATCAGCTTACCACCGACGCACCTACCCGGCAGGCCCGATTGAGGTCAAATACGGGCGGCAGGCCTGTATGGATTGCCCGGTTCGATATCTGCCAAAACGACATAGCCACATTGGTACGCTGGATGCAAGGCGCTGCCATAAGCGTGCTCACTGGGCAGCCACGTAGCCCATAGGACGCTGCCCAGACACCGTAACGAATCTTTCATTGCTTTGCACCTTGGCTGCGACCGCACTCATCACCGGCTGCGGAGACGCAGATTCCGCGGTTGCGCAGCATTCGCAGCAGGCGCCAATCAACACATCTCAAACTGAATTCGCGGCTCCGATGGTCCAGACGGACTCGTTGGCCGTGGTGTTGTCGTCTGCTTTCCGCAACGCCGCTCAAGCAGTCCTACCGTCGGTAGTGTACGTCTCGGTCGAACGGGAGCCTAGATCCCAAGCGATGACCGCACCTATCCCCGAGGCATTCCGCCAGTTTTTTGAGTTCCGGCAGCCGAATGCCGAGCTTCCACCAGAGCGGAATACCGGGTCGGGGTTCACATTCGACTCCGAGGGCCGCATCATCACGAACCATCATGTCGTAGCCGATGCTTCCAGGATAACGGTCAGGCTCCTGGACGGGCGTGAAATGGATGCCGAGATCGTCGGTAGCGACGCGACGACTGACATCGCAGTCATCAAGATCAACAATGCACCGAACGATTTACCGGTAGCGCAGTTCGGCGATTCGGACGCTCTTCAGGTGGGAGATTGGGTCTTGGCCCTCGGCAATCCCTTGGGGCTCGACTTCACCGTGACCGCAGGAATCGTGAGCGCTCAGGGGCGCCGTCTCTCCGGTAATGCCACCGCCTTGGAGTCTTTCATTCAGACTGACGCGGCGATCAACCCCGGCAATTCCGGTGGTCCTTTGATCGACCTCCAAGGCAGAGTCATAGGCATCAACTCCGCCATAACGGGAGGCAGCAGGTTTGTTGGGTACGGATTTGCCGTGCCCTCCGCTCTCGCCATGCGTGTCGTGGACGATCTGTTGGAGTACGGGTACGTGAGACGGCCGCGAATCGGAGCTCAGGTGAGCGACGTAACTGCCGTCGATGCCGAGGCATATGGATTGGACGAGGTCAGCGGCGCGGAAATCAATTCTGTCGATGATGATTCCCCAGCCGGACGCGCCGGCCTGGAGATTGGCGATGTCGTAGTCGCGCTGGACGGCGAAGAGGTCGAAAACGCCAACGATCTGACCACAGCTCTCGCCGAGCGGGATCCAGGGGACGAGGTGACGTTGACCGTGGTGCGTGATGGCCGGCGCCGCAACATCAGCGTCGAACTTGGTGAGTTCCCTCGAGCAGAAGAAGGTGATAACACAACACCCGTCCGAAGCGACGATGCAGCACAACTGCTGGGCTTTTCAGTAGAACCACTGACGCGTGCAATAGCCAACAGGCTCGATCTGGATGTAGAAGACGGCGTGATCATCAACGAGGTGCGCCGCTATAGCCCCGCCGCCAGTGCGGGGATTAGGCCAGGTCAGGTAGTGGTCCGGATTAACGGTCGGGAACTCGACTCGATGTCCGATTTCCGGGCCGTGGCTAGGGAGATCGATCCCGGCGAAGTAGTATCTGTGCGATTGATCGATCGCGAGCTGGGCGAGACTATCGTCAACTATCGAACGCGGCGATGAGCCTGCCAAATCGGCAGCAAAAAACGGGCACACTGGTTGCTAAGCGGCGTGATAAAAGCGCAATAAACCGCTGCCTTCGAAGAAGCGGTTCAACCAAACAAGTGGAGGTTAGAAAACCATGATTGTCACACGGATTCGCCCCAGAAGAGCATGGGATTGGAACCTGGGAGAGTTCGACCGGATGCGTCGTGACATGGCGCGCCTGCAAGACGCCATGACACGAGGCTTCTTTCGGGAAAGCGCACCCAGGATGTTCCCGCTGGTGAACATTGCCCAGGACAAGGACAGGCTCTACGTCCGTGCAGAGCTGCCAGGAGTAAACGCATCCGACCTGGACGTGTCGGTCAAGGACAACAGCATATGCATCTCCGGCAAACGCGAGCTGCCTGAAGAGAGCGAGAACGTGAGTTACCACAGGAGGGAGCGTTCGGGAGGCACGTTCAGCCGCAGCATCGAGCTGCCATCACCGTTCGACCGCGATAGCGTTGACGCCAATTTCGAAAACGGCGTGCTGTCGATAGTGCTGCCGCTGGCCGAAGAGACAAAACCCAAGCAGATAACCGTCAAAGCCGGCTGAACCGGCGTGCGAAGCCAAAGTGGAGGAAAGGACAATGGCAAACGAGAAAACGCATGAGGTGCAGACGGTAGACCAAGAAGAGGAAGCCACTGCACTCGAACAGACTCGTCCAGGCCCGGTTTTCGTACCGGCCGTGGACATCTTTGAGGAGGATGGCAATATCACTGTCCTGGCAGACATGCCGGGCGTGAAACCTGACAACCTCACGATCGACCTGCACGAAAACGTGCTCACGATGACGGGTGACGCGGAAGACACGGAGGGCGAGGAGGAAGAAGAACTGATCCGCGAATACCATGTCGGCCGCTACTATCGTCAGTTCACGGTGTCCGACAACATCGATCAAGATAAGATCGAGGCCAACCTAACCGATGGCGTGCTGCGTCTGGTGTTGCCAAAGGCAGAGGCCAGCAAGCCGAAACAGATCAAGATCAAGAGAGGATAACCCAACCGGCGCGCCAGGAAGCTGGCGCGCCAAACTCAACACCAACACCAAGTCGGCGCGAGATGTCGGGCATCGATTACTATCGGATCCTGGGCGTCCCCCCGTCGGCCACTCGGCGAGCGATACGGGACGCCTACCTGGGAAAGGTTCGCAGTCTACATCCGGATCGGGTTGGACCGGAGGGCACCGCCCTGTTCCAGCAGATTACGGAGGCGTACGAGAACTTGTCAGATACGGAGAAGCGGCGCACATACGATCGAACGTGTCGCGCGGCTATTAAACAACGTGATCCTGAAACTGACGAACTCGGTTTTGCCGCCCCAGCCGAACCGCTAGTAGGAGAGATGTACCACACGGCTTCCAGTTCCGCGGGGCGATACACTACCCAATCTTCGCCCGATCTAGTCGAGCTACAGGTGACCTTGACCAGAGAGGAATCGCTGCTTGGGGTTGTGCTGCCGCTGGTGGTGTCCACCCTGGAACCGTGTCGCTGGTGCGGGGGACAAAGGAGTATTGTTTACCGTTGTCGAGGATGCGGTGGGAGTGGGGTGATGGTTGGGGAGCAGATGCTTCGCATCCGGATTCCATCTGGAGTGGATGACGGTTCAGTGATGGACGTACCGCTGAGCGACGACCGAGCCGGTGGCGTTTATCTGCGGCTTCACATCAGAATCATGGGTGAAACGGGGATTTGGTAACGCGAGAGGTCATAGCCATTCTACAATACGTGGGATGCCGTGGGCGGTTGTAGTCACAAACGACTAGAGCCAGGTCAGTATGACGCTCCTCTGTCTGATTGTGAAATTCGAACGGGTCATCTTGATTTCGAGATGACTCGTTTCGACATCGAAATGGTTCATTCCAACTTCCGAATCGATTTAGGTGTTTCGAACGGGGCGGTTTGAGCACCGATTTGGAAGCGTCGGTGCCCACGGAGCAGAAAGCCCCGTCAAAGCGGGGCCTTTCCATGGCCAGGGACGGAATTGAACCGCCGACACGAGGATTTTCAGTCCC
>CAYTDU010000476.1:0-4726 GCA_964436395.1 uncultured Gemmatimonadaceae bacterium
GATCGATCCGGGGAGTGACGCATTCCTGGCTCATTCAGTGAACGCGGTGCCCAAGGGAGCAACGACGTTCTCGATGGATACCTCGACCAGTCGCAGAACATCGAAGTACCCTTCGACGACCACCACACTGTTTGCCTTCCGGATCGAGTGTTTTGCAGCATCCAGATTGTACAGAAGCTTGCGCTTTTGGAAGATCGGTGACTCCGGTGAATTCAGGTACTTTGGCTCGCCGTCCCCAAGGACGCGCCCCCCGAACCCAACAGTTCGGCCGCGTAAGTCGCGGATCGGGAAAAGCAACCGGTTCCAGAAGCGTGACCGTACGCTGCCGTCCTCGCGTCTCGTGAGGAGCCCAGCCTCCTCCAAGACGGTGCGTTCCACACCGAGCGTTTCCATTGCATCCAAGAACTCGTTGCCTCTGGGTGCGTAGCCGAGCCCCAACGGCCCAAATTTTTCCGGCTCGATCCCCCTGCTTTCGAGGTATGCCCGCGCAGCTTTGGCATCATCCGCTTCGCAAAGGCGTCTGACATACCAATCGGCTGCCACAGACACGGCAGAAAAGAGAGGCTCGCGAGGGTCGGGCCCTCCGGTTGGTCTGTCGGGAATCGTGATGCCGACACGCCGAGCAACCTCCCGAACCGCCGCAGGATACTCCATGCCCAAGTGCTTCATGAAGAAGGTGAAGACGTCGCCACCCTCATGACACACAAAGCAGTAAAAGATTTGCTTCTTGGGTATGACCGCCAAGTTCCGGTGTTTTCCGGAGTGAAACGGGCACGGCCCTCGGTAATCGGAACCTGTACGTTTCAATTCCACGAACTCGCCGATTATCTCAACGATGTCGGCGGCGTCCCGCACCCGTTCGATCAGCTCTTCGGGAATCCCGCTCATCTGTCGAACTCTGCTATGGTGACGCCGCTACCACCTTGCTGAGGAGGCGCGAGCCTGAAGCTCTTGACTCGCCGGTCGAGCTTCAGCACTTCAGCCACTCGGGCCCGCAGCGCACCCGTGCCCTTTCCGTGAATGATCCTGAGCCATGGCAGATCGCCCGCAACTGCACCGTCCAATGCGAGAATGAGTTCTGCCTCCGCTTCGTCGCCGTTTCTTCCCCGCAGGTCTATGTCCGATGAGGCGGTCTCGGTTGCGAGGTTAAAGGCATCGAGGCTGGGAAGCTTGGAGCCCAGCTCCTTTTCCATCGCCGCTGCTCCTTTCCCCTTTCCCCTTTCCCCCCTCTCCCCGCTCCCCTTCACCTTCCACCCCAACTTCTTCGCCTTCGCCTCCAACCGCTTCAGCGCCTCTCCCTCCTCAGTAACCCCCTCCTCGACCATCTTCCGGGCCTTCTTTGCGGCTGTTACGATCTTCGCGGCGCCAGCGACACCCAACGCTTCTTCAACTCGTTTCCTCGCATCCAACAGGTACTTGCGGGCTTGCTCGCGGCCCTGGCGCTCGAGCTCGATTTCCCTATCCGCAACTGCCTTCTCGCGATTATCCAAAGAATCCGCACGTTCACGTGCCTTGACGAGTTCAGCCTCCAGCCGGGCCCCATCGGCCTCGGCGGCTGCCTCCTTCTCCGCGAGGGTTTCTTCGCGCGCCTCTAGATCGGCGAGTATCGAGTCCAGCGAGCGGGCAGCTTCCGGCAGAAGCACATCGGCACGGGCCAGCACATCTTCGGACAAGCCTAGTCGTTTGGCGATGGCGAGGCCGTACGACCGTCCAGGCACGTCTCTCACGAACCTGTAGGTGGGCGCGAGAGTCTCCACGTCGAAATGGAAGGATGCGTTCACCATGCCGCCGGAGCGCGCCGCCAGCTCCTTCAACCCACTCAGGTGGGTGGTTGCTATCGTGAAACAACCGCGATCGTTCAGTGACTGAAGGACGGCGCCTGCAAGTGCACTTCCCTCAATCGGGTCGGTGCCGCCCCCCATCTCATCCAACAGCACCAACGATTTGGAACCGGCTTCGACCAGAATATCTCTGAGATTGGCCAAATGAGCGCTGTAGGTGGAGAGACTTGCCTCGATGGACTGGTGGTCTCCTATGTCAACGAATATTCGATCGAAAAGGGGGATTCTCGTTCCCTTCTCCACGGGCGGTACAACACCCGACTGCGCCAGCGCAGACACGAGGCCAACAGCTTTCAACAAGACTGTCTTCCCACCCGCATTTGGACCGCTCACCAGTACCGTATGTTCGTCACCCGAAAATTCGAGATTGAAAGGCACAGGGTCGGCGGAATCCGAGAAGAGCAGCGGGTGTTTGCCTGCAATGATACTGAAATCCGCGTCGCCCACGGTCAACTCGGGAACATGACCTCGGATCTCTTGCGCATACCTCGTTCGGGCATAGAGATCGTCCACGGCAACACACATCTCCACGCCGGCCGAGAGCAAACCCGAGTGAGGCCTCAGACTGTCCGTGAGTTCGCGCAGCACAGCGAGTATGGCACGGGCCTCCTCCGCCTCCCAGCCATTCACCTCGTTGCCGAGTTCGACCGCTTGAGCAGGCTCGACAAACAGGGTGGCACCCGATCCGGATTCGCCGTGTACGATGCCTTTCACACCGGATCGTGAGTCGCGTCTGAGCGGAATCACGTAGCGACCGCCGCGCACCGTCACCTCACCCTGGGCGTCGGAGCCAACGTCCTTGAGCGTCCTCTCCAGCAATGAACGCAGGCGAGCCCTCGTGTCCCGGAGCTTGCGCCGTGCGGAAGCCAACTGAGGTGATGCCCCATCCTTGACCGTGCCATCCGGTTCCAACGCCCGATCGATGGCACGTTCCAGGTTTGGCGGCGGAACCTCGGTCGCCAGCGCAGACACGAGAGGGGCGTCGTTCTCAATTCGCAGCAGCTCTTGCCGCACCGTGTTCATGGCCGCGAGAGCGCGGCCAACCAGGTTTAGATCGGATGGCTGCAAGACACTGCCCGGAACCTCGAGAGTTTCGATTGCGGCAGCTATGTCTTCGATGTATTCGGGGCGAAACTCGTCTCCGTCTCCCAGCAGTCCGTCGAGTTCAGCCACGCTCGCCATTTCGGCCTGAATCCACTCGATGGAATTGGACGGGCGGCGATCGAGAACCGACTGCGCGCCGAGCGGAGAGACCGCATGCTCGGCAATAACGCCGAGCACACCCGCAAACTCCAACTCCTGGAGGATCTGGTCCGACGCAACGCCAAAGGAGGAAGGGGTGTCTGCGACTCTCGTCGCGGACACCCCTTGCTGTTCGTCGAGCGAAACCGGTCGATCGCAATTCATCGAAAACTGACAGAAGTCCACAACATCGAGACCGTCGGAACTGGACGGTGTCGATTGTTCGACTGTGTTGCGTTACTGTGAAGGCTTACGAAGCAAACAGCGGTAACTCGAAAGCGATTGCGCTTCATTACCCCCGGAGCCAGCCGACTGCTACCGTGGCGGCCGGCGTCTCTTGCGTCGAGCTGCGTTCAACTTGCGCTTACGCCGCTCGCTAGGTTTTTCGTAGTGGCGGTGCTTACGGAGATCCGAGAGAATGCCCGCCTTTTCGCACTTCTTTTTAAATCGCCTCAAGGCGCGTTCAAAACTCTCGTCCGCGAAGATAATTACTTCCGCCATCAGGCGTGCACCCCCGTACACGTTGTAAGAAAAGTTTTCGTATAGACTTATGAAGATATTGACTCAGTCACCGGATCTCAAGTAGGCTAGCCTGGAGGCCAACCCATAATGCGTCCACCCAAAACGTGCGCATGGATGTGGAAGACAGTCTGGCCGCCGTCGGCGTTGGTGTTGAGCACCACACGATATCCCCGCTCGGCCAAACCTTCCTGCTTGGCCACTCCCTTCGCATAAAGCATCAACCCGCCGATGAGATTCGGATCGGTGACTTCATTCAGCGATGCGACGTGAGCTCGCGGTACTACAACGATGTGAGTTGGCGCCTGGGCGGCGATGTCACGAAAGGCGACGAATCGATCGTCCGAGGCGACCACATCCGACGGTATCTCACCTGCAGCGATTTTACAGAACAGGCAGTCAGCCATGATTACGCTCCAAATGCTTCTTTCATTCGGTTCCAGATCCGTCGGCCGAGTCCATCCTCGGTAGGCGGATCCCCTTCCAATTCGGAGAGTTTGCCGAACAGCTCGTCCAGCTCCCCGGTCAGATTGGTGGGCGTCCACACCTGCACTCGCACGTGCAGCGAACCGCGGCGCCCATCGTTCAAATTCGGCAGGCCGATACCTCGAACTGTCAAGATCGTTCCCGATTGTGTCCCCGCTGGGATCTCTATGGTCTCATCCCCATACGGTGTTGGAATATCGAACTCGTGTCCGAGAGCAGCCTGGCTGAACGATACGGGCAGATCGTAAACGAGATCGTCTCCGCGCCGCTCGAATCGCGGGTCCTCCAACACGTTTAGCTGGACGATCAAATCACCATTTGGGCCGTTGCGCGGTCCGGCAGCACCCTTACCGCGAAGTGTCAGGTAGTTCTCACTCGACACTCCCGCCGGGACATCTATGTCGACCACCGTCTCGCGGCGCACCCGCCCGTCACCTCTGCACTCTTCGCATGGATCCGTGACAACACTGCCTTCACCGTTACAGGTAGGGCACGTGCCTACCGACACGAGTTGTCCGAACAGCGATTGTTGAGCCCTGCGCACTTCGCCCCTGCCACCGCAGGTCTGGCAGACTCCGGGATTGCTTCCCGGCGCAGCACCCGTGCCCCCACAGCTATCACATTGGTGCAGTGTCTTG
>CAYTDU010000477.1:0-4719 GCA_964436395.1 uncultured Gemmatimonadaceae bacterium
GGCGTTCCGCTGCTTTGACAGCGGGCATCCGTTCGATTCAACTGGGCTGACTGGACTCGAAGCAGGTGATGACGGAGAGATAAGCCCGCCGCGATGTTCACTCTGCGGGAGTATGATCCGACCCGGCGTAGTCTGGTTTGGTGAGATGCTGCCGCGTGATGCCGTGGAACGGGCTTGGGATGCTGTCGGGCGGTGCGATGCGTTGCTCATTGTGGGTACATCTGCCGTGGTTTACCCGGCAGCGGAACTGCCGTCTGTTGCACTCAGGCGCGGGTGCCCAGTGATCGAGGTGAACCCGTCAAGCACTCCGATAACGGATGATGTAGACATTTGGATACCGGAACGAGCGGAGGTGGCATTGCCCGCACTGGCCGATGCTCTGACCGCGTCAAAATGACATCCAGCGCTGCGTGAGCGTCATTTTGCACACGCCCGACAGTCTCGTTTTTTTTAGTTTTGACGCTTACTCTGTCTACGGGTAACTTTCTTAAATAGACTTGGGTTGGAAAGCGCCACCGCGGCGTATGCTAGTGCCAAGGAGATGCGGGGTGCCAGCAAGGAGAATTCATGGCTAACCAAGACAACCGTCCGGTCGTAATTGTTGAGCGTTCAAGTAGTCTTGCGTCGTTCTTCTGGGGTGCACTGTGCGGAGCTGGAATCGCTCTAATATTGGCCCCACGCACTGGCGAGGAGACCAGGGAGGTATTGCGGTCGAAAGGCCGTCGGCTCCGCGCACGGGCACAAGGGACTGCCGAAGATCTGCACGGTCGTATTGAAGACGGGTACGAGAGGGCCAAGGCTCGCGTTGAGGAGGGTTTCGATACCGCTCGTAGCAGTATCGCTGACATCCGCACCGGAACGCAGGATGCAGTGGAAGTGGGCAAGGCCACAGTGCATTCGGCCCGCGAGGAGCTGGAAAAGCGGCTTTCTGAAGCACGGGCTGCTCGGAAGGGCAAGCCGGCGACTGGTGACGCCGCCGCCGACGATGGCGAAGCAGCGGACTTGGATGAGGTAGACGACGAGGACGAGCCCAAGTCGGTAGAAAACGATTCGTAGTAGGACACCGTAACACGCGCTCCAAACTGAAGGCGGCCGTCAGCCAACCTGTGGGCAATTCGCCCACAGACTTCGTGCGTCGTGTCATCACAGCGGCGTACGACGACAACATCTTCTTCCTGGCGAGTGCTCTGACCTTCCAGGCCCTTCTGGCCGGCCTACCATTCGTTCTCCTTGCGTTCGCTGCGCTCGGGCACTTCGTGCATTCGGGCGAAGAGGAAGTGGCGCGTCTGTTCCGAGAATTGATTCCTTCCGCGGGCTCCGGTGAGACAGATCCGTTTCGTCAAGTCGAGCGTTTCCTGTCCAGTGTGAGAGCGAGCCGTGGACGCCTATCGATTTTTGGTATTCCATTGTTCCTCTGGTTTTCTACTCGGTTTTTTTCAGGTGCTCGGTCGGCTCTCAACGAAGTGTTCGACACACATGAGAGCCGGCCTTGGTGGAAGGGAGTGAGTCTGGATTTCAGCTTGGTGTTTGCCGCGCTGGTTCTGGTTGTGGCCAGCACTGCGGTGACGGTGAGCCTGATCGATTTCCCCTGGCTGGGTCGTTTCGTGTCGAGCATTTCCACATTCAGTCTGGGCGTCTTGTTGTTCTTTCTCATCTACAAGATTTCTCCGACCCGGCGCGTTAGGTGGGACACTGCAGCCGTTGCCGCGGCGGTAGCTGCGCTGGGTTTCGAGGTGACCAAACGGATGTACGTTGTTTACCTGATTGAGTTCACGACGCTCGATCGGCTTATTTCGAACAACAATGTGATAGCGCTGGTGCTGCTCGTAGTGTGGATGTATTTCACCGCCTGTGTATTCCTGATAGGAGCTGAAGTGGCCGAGACATACGACCTCGCACGCCGTCAGACCGAGCAGCGGGCGATCCTCACATGAGTGAGGGCAAATCAAGAGGCAACGGAAGAAATGAATAGAGAAAGAACCATAGATCTCCGCAGTGACACGGTGACGAAACCATCGCCCGAAATGCGTCGTGCGATGGCTGAGGCAGAAGTTGGTGATGACGTACTCGAAGGTGATCCGACAACTCGGCTATTGGAGGAGAAGATTGCCGCGCTGTGTGGGAAAGAATCTGCACTGTTCTTTCCATCCGGCACACAGACGAATCAGACGGCTGTCTGGCTCCATACCCAACGCGGCACGGAGCTGATCCTCGAGGCTGAGGCTCATCTGATTCATTATGAGAAGGCTGGGGTCGCGGGACTAGCGGGAGCACAGATCAGGCCGGTGACCACGCCGGATGGTGTGCTCACGGCAGATCTCATAGCCCGTGCGTTGCGTCACGGAGACCATGAACCGGAGGTGAGCGCCATCGCGGTGGAGAACACTCACAACCGAGCCGGCGGAAAGGTCATGCCTTTGGCCGTTTGGGACGAACTCGTTGAGTATGCCTCCAATTTGGGTCTTCCGGTACACCTCGATGGTGCGCGTCTTTGGAATGCGGCCTTAGCCCTAGGGGAAAGTCCTGCGCGCGTCGCGAACGGAGCCACGTCGGTGTCGGTATGTCTCTCGAAAGGCCTGGGGTGTCCGGTAGGCAGCTGTCTGGCTGGTGACGGTGCTCTCATGAGGCGAGCGAACATGGTGCGACGGAGATTCGGTGGAGCGATGCGCCAATCGGGCATCCTCGCAGCGGCTGGATTGTATGCGCTCGAACACAACCTAGACGCTCTGCAATCTGACCACGCAAACGCGAAGTCGTTTGCCAAGCGACTCGCCGACCATCCCAACATCGAAGTCACGATGCCCGAGACCAATATTATCCTGTTGGATCTTACCGAGCCCGACATGACTGCCGAGATGGCGCTCGCCAAGCTTGCGGAAGCAGGCGTGCTATTGGTGCCGTTCGGGCCGGCCAGGCTGCGTGCCGTAACTCATTTGGATGTAACTGCTGACCAGGTAGAACAGGCTGCCGAGGTGGTTGCCAGGGTACTAGGTGAGTAGGGAGGCATCATGCGTGTCATAGTTGCCGGCGCTGGCGAAGTCGGTTTTCACGTGGCGCAACGACTCTCGAAGGAAGGTCAGGACGTGGTAGTGGTCGACGTCCGACCTGAGCGACTCGACTATGTTCAGAGTCATCTCGATGTTGCGATTGTCGAAGGTAGCGCTGCCAGCATTTCAGTTCTGGAGAAGGCGGGCATTAAGAAAGCCGGACTGCTGACCGCGGTTACCAACGTCGATGAAGCAAACTTGGTCTCCTGCATGAGTGTGCGGGGCGTCAAGAACCTCATGACCGTGGCGCGAGTCTCCAATCCTGATTTCTACTCGGATGGGGCTCATCTCAATCCGGAGGTGTTCGGCGTCGACGTCATGATCAATCCTGAGAGAGAGCTGGCGTTAGAGACCGTCAGACTGTTGCAGGCCACGGCGGCTGCCGATGTCGCTACCTTCGCCCGAGGGGCGGTCCAGCTCATTGGCCTTCGTGTTACTGAGGATGCTCCTATCGCGGGACGCACATTGGCCGAAATCGGGTCGGAGCTGGGTGGAGATTCGATGCTCACGGTGGCTCTCACAAGAGATGGCTCGACGATCGTGCCCGATGGAAGCACTGAGATACAAAGCCGAGATCTCGTGTATTTCGTCGTCACCGACAAGATGATTCCTCAGGGCTTGGAACTCTGCGGATACCGTCAAACCGAGGTCCGCCGCGTGATGATCGCCGGCGGGAGTCTGGAGGCATACTACCTGGCTGGGTTTCTCGATCAGCATCGGGCACAGGCAATCATGCTTGTCAAGGAGCGAGAACGTGCGCAAGAACTGGCGGAGAAACTGAATCAAGCTCTGATACTGAACGGCGATGCCACTGATGTGGAACTCCTGGAAATGGAAGGCGTGGCTGGGGTAGATGGCTTCGTTGCACTGACGGAGCACGACGAGAGGAACATCTTGGCTGCGGTGTTGGCCCGGCACGCTGGTGCACAGCAGGTTGTGACTCTCGTCAACAAGACTGACTATGTGCCTTTGGCTACCAGAATCGGGTTAGATGCAGTGGTGAGCCCACGCCTGTCTGCTGCCAATGCGATCCTCCGTTATGTGCGCCGTGGCACCGCTACGAGTGTAGCGACGTTCAAAGACAACGATGCAGAGGCGATTTCGTTCCATGTCTCGTCAACGTCACCGCTCGTGGGAAGACGGTTGGCGGACATTGATTTTCCCGACGGGGCGATCGTAGCGGCAATCGTCAGGACTTTGGCAGCAGATCCAATAATCCCGCGGGGAGACGATAAGCTAGCGGCAGGTGATTCTGTAATCGTGTTTGCCCTGCCTGCGGCCGTTGGACCGGTTACGGAACTATTCCCCTCGTGAACGTCTTAGAAGTCCTCCACGTAGTCGGTCTCCTGCTTCTCTGGACCGCGGTGGCCATGCTGCCACCGGCTGCATTCGGGATGATGGAAGGGCTTGGCCTGCCTTGGTTGGTGGCAGTGATTTGTACTGCGGTTGGGGGTGGTGTTTTATGGCTGTTGACTCCGAAAGAGATCTCCATCAACCGCCGTGAGGGTATTGCTGTCGTCGGCCTGGGATGGATTGCCGTGGTTAGTTTCGGCTGCATACCGTTTCTGACTACTGATACCGCTCCTACTTTGGCCGGTGCGGTGTTCGAGTCGATTTCCGGATTCACGACAACCGGAGCTACGATTTTCCCGAACATTGAAGTACTCCCGCG
>CAYTDU010000478.1:0-4694 GCA_964436395.1 uncultured Gemmatimonadaceae bacterium
ATGGGCGAAGCTGCCGGAACAGTGGCCCTTGTGAACGCGGTGACGGTGCGAGCCGCTACGCAGGAGATACGGGCCAGGCGCGGTCTCCCTTTGTCTCGAATGACACAACCGTCAGCAAGGCGTCGCAAGGTTCAGCCCAACACCTGGACGGGTTCGTGTCGCCGTGACATACTTCCGAAAGGCGAAAGCAGCTTTTTGTCCTCCACGCTGCTGAAGCATCACGTAAGACGCCACGGTGTCGAATAGCTGGCGCAGCGAACCTACTTGGAATCCATCCAACGGAGCTCATGTTGAGGAACCGTGGTTTGGCGAGAGAGAAAACGAGGTGACCATCGGTCTGTTTGACCCACTTCTCGACAAGAGCATCTTCTTTTCCTTCGACCGATCCGGGTACCGACGGCACGCCAGCGGTTTCGACGCCGACGACCTCGATATTTCGATGGGCGGAAAAGTCTGCGTCGTAACCGGCGCCAACAGCGGACTCGGTTTCGAGGTCGCCCGGGGACTCGCCGCACGTGAGGCCACGGTTCACATGCTCTGTCGCAACGCCGTCCGAGGCGAAGAGGCGCGTACTGCCATCACTGACGAGCACGGCAACACCGATGTGCATGTCCACATGGTTGATCTTTCGAGATTGGGCTCCATCCGTCGGTTCGCTGAGGCATTTGCGGTCCCACAGCTGGACGTGCTGGTCCACAACGCGGGCCTGCTTCCCCTAGACCGCGAGCTGACCGAGGACGGCCTCGAGCTCACGGTTGCCACTCACCTCGTCGGTCCGTTTCTGCTCACGCAACTACTGCGCGAGAAACTGAGCGGTGCACGGATTGTCTTCGTTTCCTCGGGCGGCATGTATTCCAAGCGCCTCGATGTTGGGGCAATGTTCTCAAACGAAGGCGACTACGACGGGGTTGCCGCGTACGCGATGACCAAGCGCGGCCAAGTGGTGCTCGCCGAGCTCCTTGCAGACGAGCTGGTGACGATCGGCGCAACCGTGAACAGCATGCATCCGGGCTGGGCGGCCACCAAGGGCGTTGAGCATTCCTTGCCTCGCTTCTGGAAGATGATGCGCAACCGGTTGAGGAACCCAGAAGAAGGCGCGGATACGGCGCTGTGGTTGGCGGTGGCAGAGCAGGTAGAAGGCCGGACCGGCGAGTTCTGGTTCGACCGCAAGCCGGTCCCTACCCACTTGATGCGGCGAACCCGGGAAGACAAACTGGAAAGACGGCGATTGTGGGATATGTGCGAGAGCTATGCGAATGCTCCGACAGCACCCACTGCGACAATCGGATCAACTCTCGATGAGAGACAGGAGACCGAAAATGGATCTTGAGAAGTATTTCGAAGAACACTCCGGTTTCGGCGTGCTGAGCACGGCAGACGAGGATGGACATGTGAATGCCGCGGTTTACGCCCGCCCCCACTTTTTCGCGGACGGCACGATCGGCTTCATCATGCCGGAGCGATTGACCCACAGCAATCTGCAGGTGAATGGCCATGCTGCCTACCTCTTCCGGCAGGAGCCGGAAGCGGATAGCGGCGGCTACGAAGGCGTACGCCTCTATCTGAAAAAGGTAGCAGAGGACGAAGATCAGGAACGCATCGCCAAGCTGCGTCGCCGCGTCTATGGCGACGAACGCGACGGACGCCATCTGGTGATCTTCTCGATCGAAAAGGAGTTACCGCTGGTGGGTGCGGAGTAAATAACGGTATCGCGAAGCGGTGGCGCCGGTTCGCCCCGAGGTTGGATCAATCTGATCCGGGATACTCCACGAGAATATGAAGGCGTAGCCCCAACACCACCGCATCGCTCACCTCGGGGTTCATTCCGGGGTTCTGGATCCACTGGAGGTTCGGCTGGAGGAGGAATACCGAGCCCAGTTCGGCTCGGTACGTCAACTCCACCACGGTCTCGGCTTCCTCCATCGCTGAACCCTCCAGCCTCTGGAACCGCAGGAAGGGATCCCCGTTTCGTGCGTAGGCGATTCCCAGCCCAGCCATGTCGTCCGGTCGTCTCGGGAGAAGCCCTCGGTACACCAAACCTCCCGCCGCAGCCAGGCTCAGTTGATTCACGCCGTCCGCGGCCATTCCTGCGCGCGCGAACCCGGAGAGGCTCCCGGCGGCATTCGCTTCCTGGGCGAGGATTTTCTCTGCCAGGACGTAAATCCCCCAACTTCGGCTCACTGGGTCATTGGGATCCCAGGGAGCCGAGCGCCTCGTGTAGGCCCACCCGCCGAAGGCCAGCTTCGCACTGACATCCACGATCTGTCGCCCCCGCCCTATCTGCCTTCTGAGGCCTCTCATCATCGGGCGGTCCATCGTTTCGCCCCGAGCGGCTGCCCTCCGTCCGCGCCCCCGATGTTGCGCCGCCTCGTCCGTTGCCGAGGCGAAGTCCGCAAGGGGTTCCGCATAGCCCACTTCTACCGAGACGAGGGCCCCTTCCTGCTCACTCAGGGAATAGCGCCCATTTCCCTGATCGCCGGGAACGCCGTCACTTACGCCTACGAGTCCATAAACAGTAGGCGATGGCTCCCACCTGAGCCGCATGGCCAGACTGGTCGCCGGATAGGTGGAGGGGCCTTCAGGTCCCCCGAGGTCGTACTCCGGACCGAACCCGAAGGAGCTGTTGAGGAAATCTCCGGCTTTGGGAATGCCATCGAACTCGGAATTCACATCATAGATGCCGGCGAGGATCGAGAGTCGGGGAGAGCCGACCTGATGCGCCACCCAGGCCTCGTAGAGACGC
Source organism: uncultured Gemmatimonadaceae bacterium (assembly GCA_964436395.1). Classification (GTDB taxonomy): domain Bacteria; phylum Gemmatimonadota; class Gemmatimonadetes; order Gemmatimonadales; family GWC2-71-9; genus JBDGYW01. Next base: position 2,744 of record CAYTDU010000478.1, read on the forward strand.
CATTCCCTGGTTGCTTCCAGGTTGCTGACCCCTTGGAGGCTACCCACCTCGGAGCTCACCGGGTTCCCCCGGTTCGACTGAACGTGAACCCGGATTGAGGTACCCCGTATGCCCAACAGCGGATTTAGACTCAGGTGGAGGAGAAGGTCCAGGTTGTCCAGGGCCACCGGATCCTGAGACAGCCCTCCTCGGGCAGGCATAAAGAGATCCGCCGCATAGCCGAGTTCCAACTGAACCGGTGGCGGTGGGTTCAAACCCTGCCCTCCCGCTCGTTCCGACCCTTGGGCGTTGAGGGGGGTCACCCAGGTCACCAGTGCGAGCAGGGTGAGTGCAAAGGCTATGGCCGGGCCCTGCATAGCCCGCATCGTTCCACCCCAAGGAAAACCATATTGGCTCATCAATAGTTCCAACTTCTAGTATCGCTTCCAGCTGGAGCATGTTCTGTGATGTGCTCGGCGATCACCGTGACGAACTCCGCGTACGTCATCTGGCGCTCCGGCTCCACGGGGCTATGGCCGATCCACGAATGGCGTCCACGAAAACCGTATTGGAAAGTGGCATCCGAACGAGGGTTCGTTGCCGAGTCCAGGAATTCCTGAGCGAGGTAGACCGCTTCGTTGAGGTAGTAGTTGTCCATCATGCCAACCGCGAAGTGGAGTTTCCCTCTCAATTTCGGACCGAGGGTGGCCCAATCGCGTTGAAGGATGTGGCTGAGGTCATAGTTTTCCCGCCAGTAGTTGGCAACGTCCTTGTCGATGACTCCGGTTTCTGGATCCCACAATGGGGCTGGATAGCCGTCAGGGCCGACGGAGCTATACACGGCCTGCCACACGGCCCACTGTCCTCCGGAGCGATCCTTGTCGGCCACCGTCTGTTCGTAACTGTACTCGTCCTGCACCATGTAGTTGACGAGACCGTCGATCTCCCGTTGTGCCGGCCGCCCAGTCTGGATCCAATCGAGCTGGTTGAAGTAGGCGTTTTCGTCCTCGTATATATTTATCTGCATGTTCTTGCGGAAGTCGATGGGATCAGGTGCCCACGGCCAGCTTCCCGCGAAGTGGTCGGGGTAGAAGATCATCATCGCCGCCGCTTCCCATCCCCCTGTTGATCGACCGGCAAGAACGCGGGCCCATGGCTCGGCGATGATGCGGAAGTTCTCCTCGAGATAGGGGATGAGTTCTTCGGTGATGGCATTGCCGTAAGGACCCACATTGGGCGAGTTGACGGAGTATGACGTGTCGAAAAACGGGTTGGCGTCGCGGAAGGTTACGATGATGAACTTGGGAAGCCTGCCGCTGGTCCATGCTTCATAGAATCCATCGAGTTGATTGCCCACTCCGGGGTTTGACGGCGTGTGCCCTTCGTAAAACCACCTCACGGGAGACCAGGGAACGGGGGTCAATCCGGAAGAGTGTCCTTGCAGATATAGTACCGGGTAGCGGACATTCGGGTGCTCGTCATAGCCTCTGGGAAGGAGCACGTTGGCTCCAATGTACATGTCTCGTCCCCAGAACTCGGACACTCTGTCGCTCTTGATCTTGACGTACTTCACCCACTCCGTGTCTTCATAGTTCCCTTGTTGGAGAGTCTCGCCTTCTCGAAGCGGTCGGGGCGGCTGGATGACGCTATCCAACGTGAGTTCAATCGTAGTCTCTCGATTGGGATCGATTCGGACCCTCATCACTTCACTGTAGGCGTTGCCCGGCGAGCGAAAAGGGCTCTGGTGGGCGCCCGAGTTGAGATGCGCTTCTATAGTGTGGCCGTCTGACCGATTGAACGTCGTGTAGACGTTCAAGAAGGCCTGGACGGAGTACTCTCCCGGCGGGAGCGCACTTGTCGTTGCCAGGGGATAACCTCGCACTGACTCCCTACCGTCAGCTATCAGCACACTGCTACCGGCCTGGAAGTCTCGGACGTCCACCCCCCAAAGCGGCACTCCCGTGACCCCGGT
>CAYTDU010000479.1:0-4689 GCA_964436395.1 uncultured Gemmatimonadaceae bacterium
CACTCAGGAGGAGCACATACTGCGTAGCTCGCTCGTCGAACGCGCGGCATTGCTTGCAATGACAATGCACCGCTGCGCCAAGGGTGAGGACTAGTGCGAATCAGCCGGGTTGAGGGTGGATTTGAAACGACCCTCGATGGCAAACGCTCGGTCGCGTCGGGAGGGATGGTCGCGACAGCATTTCCCGATGCCACAGAGGCTGGAGTTGAGATGCTCGCGCAAGGTGGCAATGCGATCGATGCTGCTTGCGCCGTTGGTCTTGCGCTCGGTGTATGCGAGCCTCAGGCAAGCGGGTTGGGGGGACAGTGCACGGGCCTCGTACATTTCGACGGGCGGTCGTTTGCCGTGGACGGTTCTAGCCGGGCACCATCGCTTGCGCACCGTTCCAGGCTAGAGAAACGCAAGCGAATCCGACTGGGGTACAGAGCAACTACAGTTCCGAGCGCGCTTGCAACGTACGGGTGGTTGCACCGCAACTACGGTAATCTCGATTGGCAAACCGTTGTCGGCCCCGCCATCCGCGTTGCGCGGGAAGGTTATCATATCACCCAACTTCAGCATGATCTCCAGGCCAGGGAACGCGGCAGCTTTTTGGACGTTCCCTCCCAATCGGGCGCGAGGTATTTCCTCTCCGAAGACACCGAGCCGCTGCCAGTCGGAACACTCTTCAAGCAGCCCGACCTGACGAACGTGTTCGAGCAAATCGCATCGAAAGGGGTCGAGGAGTTCTACCAGGGAGATATCGCCGGCCAGATTGACGCAGATATGAGGGACAACGGTGGGCTCCTGCGTGCTGATGATCTGGCGCTCATCCCATGGCCGATCGAGCGCAAGACTCTTGCACGTCACTATCGCGGGTATCTGGTAAAAACAATGCCGCCGCCCGGTGCTGGGCGCACTCTGCTGCTCGTGCTATTGATGCTTAATAACCTTGAGTCGAAGTTCGTGGGTGGCAAGGCGCTGGCGCGATACCATTTCTTGGCTGAAACCTTCCGCAAGGCATTTCTCTTGCGCCAAGACCGACCGTTCGACGCTAACACCTATCCCCAGCTCCAAGACAAACGGATGCTCCGAAAGGACGTCGCCAACGAGATGGCTCTCAGCATCGCAGAGCAGATGGACGTGCACTTGCCGCTAGAGGACGCCATAGGCGAGGACATCGAGGACACTACGCATTTTTCGCTTATGGATCGTGACGGCAATACTGTTGCAATGACTCAATCGATCGAGCTGGCGTACGGATCGAAGGCGGCGGCCGACGGTCTCGGGTTCTTGTACAACAACTACATGCTCGCATTTGAGTTGGACAATCCGGCGCACCCGTATTACCTCCGTCCCAATGCCGTCCCATGGTCGAGTGCCGCGCCCACGATCGTATTTCGTAGGCAAGAGCCATGGATAGCTACGGGATCCCCCGGGAGTGAACGTATATTTTCAGCCGTGAGCCAGTTTCTCGTGAAGATCATCGATGGCTCAATGCCGATTTGCGATGCGGTAGACGAACCACGCCTACATTGTTCAATTGGTGGAAGGCTGAGTTATGAGGAGGGCAGAATAGCGGCTGACGTGGTCGAGTACCTCCAAGGATTGGGTTACAAGATGGTTCCCAGGGATGCCTACGCGTTCTACCTCGGCTGCGTACAAGCGGTGCTCAAGCGCCAGACGGGGGACGGATTTCAAGGTGTCGCGGACCCGAGGCGTGACGGCACAGCGGCCGGGCCACCCTGATCATGTTGCCAGTCCTGCTCTCGATTCCTCACGGCGGAAGTGGAGTTCCGAAGGAGATCGAAGGCCGTTTGGTGATCACTGCTCATGACCTCTTCGACGATAGCGATGCATTTACGCTCGACATCTACGACCTTTGCAACGAAGTGAAGAGTGTGGTCAAGAGCGAAATCGCCCGCGCTTTTGTGGACATGAACCGAGCGCCCGACGATTTACCCCCGCAATCACCCGATGGAGTCGTTAAGTCGGTGACTTGTCTCAACCGGCCCATCTATGTGCAGGGGAACGAGCCTGACACCGAGCTCACCGCAATACTTCTGAAACGCTACTATAATCCTTATCATGCGAAGCTCTCGGAGGCGGTCGCCGATCCCGACATCATGCTCGCACTGGATTGTCACTCGATGCTGGCGACAGCGCCACCGATCGAGCCGACCCATGGCAAACCTCGCCCCCTGTTCTGCCTCAGCAACCTGAGTGGTGAGAGCGCGCCTATGGACTTGGTGATGCAATTCAGGGCGGCTATCGCAAACGCCTTCGACATAGATATCGAAGAGATCGGTGTGAACGACCCTTTCCGGGGTGGATACATAACGCGGAGATACGGACGTAGTGGCATTCCCGTCATTCAAGTGGAGATGAACCGGAGTTTGTATCTCGAGAGACCTTGGTTCGACCGAGAGACTCTGACAACAGACCCTCAGCGACTGAGTGAGCTGCGGACGCGCTTTCACGATTCACTAGAACAACTGAGGATCTGAAAGTTGCCCGGAGAGTTTTTCTGTTTTTTCCACAGGGGAGCTAGCGGTTACGCACCGGAGAATACACTTCTGGCCTTCTCAAAGGCGCTCGAGCTTGGTGCTCGCTGGATCGAACTCGACGTGTTTGCTGTAGAACAGCAGCTGGTCGTCTTCCACGATGAGCGACTCGAACGAAAGACCAATGGGGTCGGTTCGGTTACCAAATCGTCTGTTGCGTATCTTCGATCTCTAGATGTGGGAGAGGGTCAAAAGATCCCCTTTCTCAACGAGGTGCTCGATTTGGTGGATGGTGCCGCGGGGTTGAACATTGAATTAAAGGGTGCGAACACGGCCACTCTGGTGGCGAAGGCGCTCAAAGAAGTCCTATCGCAATCGATGTGGCAGCAAAACCAGTTCATCGTCTCGTCGTTCGATCACCCTGAACTGCTGGCGTTTTCCAGCATAATGTCCGAGATTCGGATCGGCGCGCTAACAGGGGGCATTCCGCTGGGTTACGCAGCTTTTGCCGAGCCACTGAATGCATGGTCTATCCACGCAAGTATCGAATTCGTGAGTCGAGAGTTCGTGGAGGACGCGCACGTGCGCGGTAAGAAGATGTTTGTATACACGGTCAATCATCCCGACGACTTCGCTCGTGTTCGCGAGATGGGCGTCGACGGGGTATTCACCGACTACCCTGACCGACTCCTCACCACAATTTTACCCGCATGAGACGAAAGGTCATCATCGGCATCCACGGCATGGGAAATAAGCCACCGGAGAAGGTACTCAAGAACTGGTGGTTGGCTTCGATGTACGAGGGGCTGAGGACGCATGGTTACCCGAAGCACTCATTCCGGTTCGAGTTGGTTTACTGGGCCCACCACCTTCATCCGTTATCGTACGACCCCAAGTTGCTGGATGAGAACGATCCGCTATATCTGGATGAGCCTTATGTGCCATCAACGGGCAAAGTCCAGCCCAAGCCGTCTTCGTTCAGAAGGAGATCGCTGAATTTCGTCGAGAAGATCCTCGACAAACTGCTTCTGAACGAGGACATGACCATCAACTACAAGTCGATCACCGACTCCATAATCCGAAAGCACTTCAAAGACCTCGAAATCTACTACTCGTCTGGTTGCATGGGAGAGAAACACAAGGGCAAGTTGGCGAGAGACGTGATTCGGGATGATCTCCGAGAGATTCTCCGCAAGTTCCGAGATTTTGACATCTTGTTGGTGGCCCATTCAATGGGCACGATCATCGCGTATGATGTGCTAAATGAAGAGGGCAAAGACAGACGAGTGGATACTTTTGTCACGATGGGCTCTCCCCTTGGCTTGCCGGTGATCATCTCTCGGTACGCCCAGCAACAGCGAGCCTTTGACCAGAAAATCAAGCCAGTGACGACGCCGCCTAACGTACTACGTCGTTGGTACAATCTTACGGACCTCGAAGACCGTGTCGCATTCAACTATGACTTGCAGGACGACTACGCGCCCAACGCTCTAGGTGTAGCCGCGGAAGATATGATAGTTCACAACGACTACGAGGCGGATGGCAAAGCAAACCACCACAAGGTCTATGGCTACTTGAGAACGAGGGAGTTGGCCGAGATCATCGATGAGTTTCTGACCGACGATTCGTCGTTGGCAACACCGTCGATAGCCGATCGTCTGCGGCGTTTCTGGGTTGGGCTTAAGACTCGGCTTCGTGGGGTCGGGCCGGTTCACGACCCGGCTTGAGTCACCGCTATTCAAGTGGAGAAAGCATGAATCGTGAAGAAATGATGCGGCAGATCCGGGATGATTCGATTCTCTGGGATCTGATCATCATTGGTGGTGGTGCGACTGGAATAGGGGTGGCAGTCGATGCAGCCTCTCGCGGGTACCGGCCCCTCCTGCTCGAACAGAGCGATTTCGGCAAGGGTACGTCGAGTCGCAGCACGAAGCTCGTACACGGTGGAGTGCGCTACCTGCAACAGGGCAATGTTTCACTCGTGCTGGAGGCCTTGAAGGAGCGTGGACTACTTAGGCAGAACGCCGCGCACCTCGTGCACGACCTCCCGTTCGTTGTCCCGGTGTACGATTGGTGGGAAGGCCCCTTCTACGGAATCGGGATGAGGTTGTACGATCGATTGGCCGGCAAACTGGGATTCGGCAATTCTATCAATCTCAGCCGCGAGGAGACCATCAAGAGGCTCCCTACAATTGAGACTGAAGGG
>CAYTDU010000480.1:0-4673 GCA_964436395.1 uncultured Gemmatimonadaceae bacterium
GAATTGTCCCCGGAGAAACCGCCAATCGCGCAGCCACTTTGAATCCGAGAACCTCGAGCGCATCGTTGAGAACGGTCTGTTGGTTGAGCATCAAAATCATGCACCACCCTGCACGAGCTGCTCGAAGGAATCCTGGAACTCGGGGTCTTCCAGAACCGCGTCGTTGTCGTCGTCAGGTTTATCATCGTCAACCAGATTACCCGCTACTCGAATAGGAGCTGGCAAAGCAATGCTCGTCAGACTCAGACTCAGCTCGACCAACATCGCAGCGCACTCTCCCGGCTGCATTTTGCGCCGCTGAGATTCACGCGCAAGCAAATCGTAAACGGTCTCACGTAACTCGACCTCGACCGCTGTGATCACTTCTTCCTCGAACTCGGGCTCGGGCTCGGGAGGTGGCTCCTCGGGCGCCTTCTCTTTACCCGCCACATCCTCGGCCGTCACAGCCCGGCTCTTCGGCTTCTTCTTCCGAGCGCCAGTTGTAGGGGCCGCCGCTTCCTGTGAAACCTCATCGGGTGCCACAACGGGGGAGCGCTTCGGCCTTGCCGGTATCTTCTTCCTCGCCGGCGCCTTCTTCGTCACCTTCTTCTTCTTCTTTGCCATGTTGCTCTCCTCTTAGATGGCGATTCCCGCCATGCGTCTGATTTGAATCATCTCTGCAAAAGCTAGGTACGCATACCCAGCCGCGTCAGCTACGTGCTCACGCTCACCTTTCAAAATCTCGTCGATCATCAGCTCGAAATTCTCGGCCTTCTGGTAGAGACCTTTCTGAACCTCGAGTTTGCTTGCCGACCGCTTCCCCACAATCGCCATCTTCAAGTCGACTGGGAGAAACGGGAGCAAAAGCAGATGGCGCTCGAGCGCAAAACACTGCACCATGCCTTCGGCCCTCGACGCCTTCCACGCATTGCCACCTTGCGCCTTGAACGGTTGATAGACCTCATAGGCGATGGCGTGCACGTCGTACTTCACAGCGATGTCTGCCAGAGCGTTGTGCAGCTCCGTAATACGTCGCTGGTCATCCGCCGAGACTCTCATCCCCCTCAGTACCTTCTTCGGCGATTTCTGGGTCTTCACCGCCCTCAGCTCGAGTGTCTTCGCCGGTCCAGTCGCTGTCTTCTCCAGAACCGCCAGCCCCATCGCTGCAAACCCCGGATCGACCCCCAGCACTCTCAGTTCTGTCGCATCCACCCACGCCTTCTTCTGAAGTACCACTGGGTTGCGTTTTGGTTTCACCATCGTTCACCATCCTCAATAGCTCGGCGCCACGTGACGCCGAGAGCTTCACCGCTTTCAGGAACGCGATGTTGTGCGTGACCACCACGACTGGCCTACCAAGCGTATCCATCGCGCGCTGATGCAACTTATCGCACAGGTCACGATTCATCGACTCGGGCACCGACACAATCACAAAGTCGTCGACCTCACCTTCAATGTAGTGAGGCGTGTCATCCACCTGCTCGAGTTGATCGGGGTGGCCTCTTTTTATTGCGAGGGGCACCAGCCGGTACACGCTTGCCTTTCTTCTTTCTTTTCGGTTTGCCGGCTGATTCGGTGCGTGGTGCCTCTTGTCTTTGACCTTGAACCCATTGGACATCGTCTTCATCCCCTCTCACAACACGGCTGCAACCGTGCTCTTTTCGGACAACCAGGGTCTCCTCAAAATGATTCTGGAAGTCGCTGTTTTGCTCAACCACAAAGATGCTCGACTTCTCATCGCGAAGCTTGTTGAGCATTTCAACGACTGCCTCACCCCCGGCTCGGTCCACATGCGTGAAAACCTCATCCAGAATGAGTGTGTCATATCGCTTCGTCGCTCGAGCTGCAACGAGCCGACTGAGACCGAAGTCGACGGCCCAGCTCACTCGCTTCTTCTCGCCACCGCTCCAACTTCGATAGTTGCGCTCCGTGATGGTGCCGTCGCGATTGTAGCGCCACAGTCTCAGATTGATCTTGTTGCTGAGCTTCTTCGTCGACCGCCCTTGCGTTTGAGTCTCGAAGCGCACCCAGATAGTGCCGCCCGTCAGGAGTTTCACCCACTCGTTCGCCGCGTCGGTCATCTCCTGCAATCTGGAATCCAGAATGTAACTCTTGAGCCCCTTCGGCCCAAAGCCATCGACCCAAAACTCGATGTAAAGCCGCTCAGCTTCCAGCGAGCTGATGCCATTCATCAGCTCGGCCACCTGAGCCTCGAGCGTTGCCTTCTGTGTGAGCATCTCGGTTTGCTTGGCTCGCCACGGATTCACCTTCTGTTGAGCCGTAGCCATCAGTGCGCGAAGCTGCGTGCAATGTGACTCGGCCTGAGCGATGTAGTTCTTCGCCTCGTTGATCGTGCGCATCTGCTCTTGAGCTTCGCGCAGCTTCTCACGATTCTCTTTGTCCGCCTCATAGTGAATCTGACGTTGACGCTCTTTCTCTTGCTCAGCCGCTTGCACGAGGGCGCGCACGCGCACGACCTCAGCGTTGTGATTACTGTAGAACACACGCAACCGTTCCAGCTCAGGCTCAAGTTTGGTCGCCTCTTGCGCAAGGTGCTCTTGAGTAACAGGCTGACCACACTCGATGCACTCACCCACCGGCATCGCTTTGATCTTCTCATACCGAGCGCGCAACGCCTTTCCTTCGGCCTCAGTCGTCGCCAAAATCTGCAGCGCTTTCTGTTCCTCTTGTCGATGCATATCGATTTGACAATCGAAGTCAGACATATCGAGCGTGGTGTTGGCCGCCGTCTCCAGAACCATCAGGTTTGTGCGACACCGCTCCTCGAACTCGAGCGGCTGGCGCCATCGCTCGATGTTAGCCAAATGCTCATTGAGTTGGCGAGTCGCGTCTCGCAACGATTGCGCACGTTCTTCTTCCCACTGTGCCGCCTGGTGCTCGAGCTGATCAGGGTTGATTCCAGAAAGCTGGCCCTCAAGCGTCGCCAACCTCGTCTTTCTGGAAAGAACCTCGGTATCGTAGTACTTCGCTTTCGCCTTGGTTCGCTCAAGCCACTCATCGATGGGACTGAGCTGCATGATACGTGTCAGCACATCCATACGCTCAGCGTCAGTCGCATCAGCGAAATTGAATCGGTCTTCTTGCGCGTAATAGATGACCGCGTGGTACACGTCCCGATCCATCCCGAGCATGCGCTCCACAAGCGCCTGTGTTTCTTTCGAGTCGAGCGCCGTCAGGTCTTGGTTTGCCACCGATAGCTCGAGACCGTTCTTCTTCTTCTCAATACCACGGAACCGGCGCACCACGATAGGGATGCCGTCATCGTCTTCCAGAAACGTAGAGACATCTGCCCCCTCACCACCAGCATGATCGTGGATGATGCTGTCAACGTGGTCACCCTTGGGAACCGCGCCCCACAAGCACCAATCGACTGCATCGAACAGCGAGGTCTTACCCGACCCGTTGTTGTTCATGCGCAGCTCGTCACGATTCTCACCAAGAACGAGCACGAGCCCTCGGTCTGACAACTCAAAGACGTGCCGATTGCGAAACGGCCCATAGTTGGTCAGCTCAACTCGCAAAATCTTCATGCCGTTTCCTTCTCCACGATGGACTGAAACGCCTGCATCAGTAGGCCCTTGTCCAAATTGTCGGGTGCGATGCGGTCGACGTAAGCTTCCGCGTATTGAGCCAACGATGCGTTCTCAGCCACGCTCAACCGCTGCGAAGTCGCCTCAACCACGGGCGTGACTGTGTGCTGTACACCCATCTGATTGAGCATCATCCCGAGCTTCTCGATGTCGACGCCTGGCCCGGCGATCACGCGCACATCGTCACCAGCTTTGATTCCAGAAAGATCGAGCTTCTGCCCTTTCTCGATCTCGAATCGGTAGAGCTTCGGCGCCCATTCCGTGGTGAAGTATTGCAACTCCTCACCATTCCAAACCGCGAAGCCCTTGTCTTGCCCAGCCTCGTTGAGTGTCACCTGGCGCACACTCCCGACGTACCAAAAGCGGGGACCACTCGCCTTGTCGATGGTGCGCCCGAACGTCTGGCGCTTGTGGTAGTGGCCGAGTAGCACCTCATCGAATTGGTCAAAGAGTGCTCGAGGCAACCCATCAGTGTCGGCGCGGCAATCGTTCATCATCGAACCCTGGATTGCAGCATGCGCCCAGCACACGCGCTTGCCCTCAAGATTCATAGACTGACCAGCGCGTTGCTCGAGGATGACCGCCACGTCTTCGACCCGCTTCCGATACGGCACCCAAAGCCCATCGCCATCGACCGTGGGCTCCGTGTAAACCTTCACCTTCCGCAAGTCGTCGAAGACCTCAAGCGCATTTCGCCCGGCTCGGTCGACCTGGTCATGGTTGCCTGGGAGGATGCGCAGATTGAGATCGGCTTCCTCCCATTGCTTCAACTCGTCACGTAGCGCGTTCTGGATTCGCACGTCGACTCGATAGCGCACATGCCAGAGGTCTCCGAGCATGGTGAGGTCTTTGATTCGCATCTTGAGCGCAGCGTCGCGGATGCCAGGCAAAATCTTCCCGAGCACCACATCAGCGCTGTCTTCATTCAAGTGCACATCTGAGAACACGAGCATGTTCATCCGAATGGACCCTTTGAAGGAGGAACACCACCCAGCGGCAAAAAGACCTGAGGTTTACCCAATGGCTTCGAGTGTTGAGGCTTGCTCAGTGGTTTTGAGCGCTGAGGTTTCCCCAATGGTTCAT
>CAYTDU010000481.1:0-4672 GCA_964436395.1 uncultured Gemmatimonadaceae bacterium
CCCCGCGTTGGGCAAGACTTCCTGCGACTTGCCCAACTCTCTGAAGGACGGGGCAAGGGGTAGGACGGCGGGTCGGGAACGTCATAGAACTCGGAGTATTCTCGTCATAACTCAGGTGGCTCTCGCACTGGTGTTGTTGGTGGGATCCGGCCTAATGGCTCGCAGTTTTTGGGCGCTCAGAAACGTCGACCCGGGCTTTGACAGCTCGAGCCGCCTTACGTTTAGACTGGCTCTACCGCGAGCGGAATGGGCAGATGTCGGGAGAGTGCGCTTCTTCCACCGAGAGCTCCAAGACCGCATGGCCGCGATACCTGGTGTGCGTGCCGCAGCTCTCACTACAGCGGTGCCGTTGGAGGATCGGAAAACCGCCGGTCCGATGGAGCCCGAGGAAAGCCCCGTCCCGCCGGGTGAGCTCGGTACGCTCGTAGACAGGCGACAAGTCAGCCCCGGTTATTTCAAGGCAATGGGCATTCGGCTCGTGGAGGGAAACGACCTGACTTGGGAACACGGTGAAGGGGAACTCCAGGGCCTAGTGGTGAGTGAAGCTCTCGCGAGAGCATTCTGGCCCGGCGTGGCGTCAGTAGTCGGACGACGGATCAGGGAACAAGGTGAAGATTCAGATTACTGGGAGGTGGTCGGTGTCGCACAAGACGTGCATTTCGAGACTCTCACTGAAGAGCCAGCTCCGCTCGCCTACATGCCTCTTCTCTCAGGAAGGCCGAATTCACCTGAACTGGCAAGGTCGTTTGCCGTTGTGCTTCACACGGAGATCGAACCGTTGAACATTGTTCAGTTCGCGAGAGAAGCGCTGAGAGAAATCGCTCCGCGCCTCCCTTTGATTGATCCTCAGACAATCGAGTCAATTGAACGGAACGCAATGTCTTCCATGTCGTTGACTGTGGTTCTCTTGGGAATCGCGAGCGGCATAGCTCTCATTCTGGGCACCGTCGGCATTTACGGCGTGGTTTCGTACGTGGTCAGCCGCCGCACACAGGAAATCGGAGTACGAATGGCTATGGGCGCTCCCCCCAGCGTCGTCTTGAAAGGTGTCGTTGCTCAGGGAATGGTAGTGGCTGGAGTAGGCATCGTGGTTGGTTTGTTGGGAGCTTGGGGTGTGAGCCGAGTGCTCTCATCTCTGTTGTTTGGGGTGAGCAACACCGACATTTCGACCTATCTGGGCACTACAGCTGCACTCACCGCGGTTGCGTTCCTTGCCTCATGGGTACCGGCTAGGAGGGCCGCGCGTATCGACCCGGTTGAGGCGCTCAGGTACGAGTGACGTACGCATCAACTGCGGAGGCGTACATCACGGACGCACCGTTGTGGCACATGTAACTCGATTCTGGACCTCACGCTGAACACCCGTCGCCATTGCCGCATGCATTCACTAGGTGCACATTATCTGTGCAGTCGTGTTAGCCGTCACAAGTTGATAGTGGCGCGCGCGAAGTCCGACAAATACGGATTTGTACCACATGGCATCAGACAGGAGCCGGCGGGACAACGCGCTTGGCAGTCTACCACTCAGAACCCGCGCAATACGCGAGCGAGTGAATAGTCGACTGACGGAGCTGATTCCCTCGGAAAGGAAGGAACCACAACAGCTCCACAAGGCAATTCGATACAGCTTGCTCGGTTCTGGTAAGCGAATCCGGCCCGTGGTTACCATATTGGTTGCCACGGAACTTGGCGCCGATGAGGATCTGGCAATCGATCCTGCCTGCGCCATCGAGATGGTTCATACCGCCTCCCTGATCCTGGACGACTTACCTTTGATGGATGACGCAACCCTGCGTCGCGGCCAATCCGCAAACCACGTGGTCTTCGGCGAAGACAGGGCACTGCTGGCGGCCATGGCGCTGCTGAACGGTGCTTACGCAACAATTGCGGGCGCACCGGGCATTTCACCCGAACATCGACTGCACCTGATCTCGTTATTGTGCGAGGCGATTGGAAGTGAAGGTTTAATCGGCGGACAGATGTTAGACCTGGAAGACTGGCCCGGAAGGGATGCCGAGTCGTTGCAGCAAACCAACATGCTGAAGACGGCTGCGTTGTTCGTAATGGGAGCAGAGACAGGGGCACGAATCGCGGCCGTTTCCGAGGATCACGTTCAAGCTATACGTGGGTATGCGCGCGACCTTGGCCTCGCATTCCAAATGTTCGACGATCTCCTAGACGTTTCGCACACCGAGGCCGAAGCCGGCAAGAATGTGGCCCAGGACGAAGACAAGGTAACGCTGGTCTCGCTGCTGGGCACAGAAAGGGCACGCGCCTGGGCAAACGACCTGCTCGACTCTGCTGTCGACAATCTCGCCCCGCTTGGAGATAAGGGAGAATCCCTCGTAGAGCTCGCATACCTTTTTTTGCCTCGAGGATCAGCAGTCTCCGAGTCCGGGCGCTAACATTCGAGTTTTGTCCGACCTTCGAGAACCAGTCCTGACCGTCGCGGATGCGACAAAGAGCTTTGGTTCGACAGTCGCGCTCGACGGAGTCGATTTGACGATTGGTGCCGGCGAGATACTAGCACTGATCGGTCACAATGGGGCCGGCAAAACCACTCTGATAAAGACGATATCAGGCCGCCTGCGTCTGGATTCGGGCGAGATCCGCATTCTCGGCCACGACGTAAACACTGACCGATCGGTCCGAGGCCTCTTCGGGCTGGTGCCTCAATCCATCGCACTATACGACCATCTCACGGCCCTTGAAAACCTAGAGGTGTTGGGCCGCTTGAGCGGCGTTGCGAAGAACCAGATCAAGGAGACCGCGACTCAGACTTTGGCGCGGGTGTCGCTCGCGGACCGTGCCGACGACCGCACGTCGAATCTGTCAGGCGGAATGCAGCGCCGCCTGAACATTGCGGCGGGGGTTCTCCACAACCCACGCTTGTTGTTGCTCGACGAACCCACTGTTGGCGTAGATCTGACTGCTCGGGAGGGCATTCACGACCTGTTGCGTGAGCTGCGTCGCCAAGGGCTTGCTGTTCTGCTTACAACGCACGACCTCGAACAGGCCGAAGAGCTGGCCGACCGTGTGGCGGTGATAGCTCGCGGACGCGTCCTGGCGGAGGGCGATCCCAAGTCGCTTGTCCAGAAGGCCTTTGGTGACTCGCGGGAGCTGATCCTGACGCTCGCGCACGCCCCCGACTCAGTCGGATTGGAATTCCTCGAGGATCATGGACTCACGCGTGTCGAGGGAGGCACCGCATGGAGCGGCCGTCTGACCGGAGGATTCGATCAGGTGTCCGCCCTGGGTATCAAGGCCGCAGCGGCTGGCCTCAGAGTAGATGAAATTCGTGTACGTGAACCCGGATTGAGAGGCGTGTTCTTCCACCTAACCGGGAGCGACCTCGAACCATGAGCGCCGCGATCTTCCGTGTGATGATGCTCGGATTATTGCGTGACCGAGGAGCCCTCGCAATGAGTTTTGCGGTGCCCGCCGTGTTCTTTTTGATATTTGCTTCGATTTTCGCTGCCACCAGCGGCGAGAACTTCCGGCCTAGAGTGGTTTTTGCTGATGAGGCAGACAACGAGTGGTCGCAGAGACTGGTCACCCAGCTAAGAGACAGCTCCAATCTGGACCTCATGCCAGGAGCGCTCTCGGCTCAGGAGGTAAGGAGACTTGTCCGGCGCGGTACCGCCGATGCCGGCCTAATCATCCGATCGCCGCGGCAATCAGACGCTGCCGCTCAGGCCGAACGCCAGGTTCCCTTCACCGTAGTTAGCGATCCGTCGCGAGGTGTTGCAACGAGTGTACTAACCGGGCAGGTGCAACGAGCCTACGCGAAATTGTCGTTCAGAGCTTTTGCAACAATGGCGCCTCTGGTCGAAGAGGAGAATGTGGCCGGTCAGGATGCGGGCCTGAACAACATCGCATACTCGGCGGGGGCGGTGGCAGTACTTTTCCTGCTGCTATCCGCCGTCCATGGTGCGGTAACACTGTTCGAGGAGCGGGATACCGGCATACTCGAACGAATAGTCGTGGGGCCTGGCACCACCTTGGTTCTGGTAAATGGGAAGTTCCTATACCTGGCAACCCAAGGTTTCATTCAAGTATTGGTGATCTTCCTCGTTGCTTGGTTGGTGCACGGCGTCGATCTGCCAGGCCACTGGTGGCAATGGACGTTGACGAGCTTAGCAGCAGCGGGGGCTGCCGCGGGATTAGCCCTGGCAATCACTACTTCTTTCACCACTCGCCAGCAGGCCCAGACGTTCGCCAATATCGCCGTCCTAATACTGTCGGCTCTTGGCGGTAGCATGGTGCCTCGTTTCCTGATGCCGCGGTTTCTGCAGGAAGTGGGTTGGATTACACCCAATGCATGGGCGCTCGAGGCCTATACATCGATATTCTGGAGGGACGAAGCTGCTACCGCCTTGCTGCTCCCCGTGGGATTGCTGGTTGTGACTGCAATGGTAATCCTTTTAATAGTTGGTGTTTTAGGTAATACTGCAACTTCTGGTGATATCACCGTGAGTACAGGTATTAACACGTCTATTACCTCATTGGAAACGGACACAACTGGAGCAGTATCAAGTCTTATGGATAACTTAGATTTAATCATAGGTTTGGTTGCTTTAGTGGTAATCCTAGCTGTAATTGGCTGGATGGTTTTCAAGAAGGGTGGTAGTGGAAAATCTGCCGACTTTTAAAGCCAAATAGGTTAAGGTTG
>CAYTDU010000482.1:0-4669 GCA_964436395.1 uncultured Gemmatimonadaceae bacterium
CTCCAAACAGGAAGGAGCGCAAGAGCCTGGTGCCAGCTATCGCGCACGCGACACCGAGCGCGATGCCGAGCGATGTCATTCGGCCCACTTCGCCAAGCACCATCCCCAACACTCGTGCCCGCGCCGCTCCGAGGGCGAGTCGCACGCCTATCTCGTTACGCCTGCTCGCGACGCGATGTGCGAGCGTCCCGTATAGCCCGATCACTGCAAGCAGCAGAGCTACAACTCCGAAGAAACCCGAGAGCACTGCCAGCACTCGAGGACGCGCCAGCGATGCCGATACCTGGTCGTCCAACGTTGCGAACCGCACTGAAATCCGTGGATGAACAGCTTCTATGAGACTCACAGTAGGCTGTATCAGTGCGGCGGGCTCGGCAGCGGTTCGGACCTGAAGATCGATACTTGCACTCCCAGAACCCCGTTGCTCCAGCGACACGTACGCGATAGGGCGCACCTCTTCATCGATCGTTCTGTACTTCGTGTCGGCTACAACACCGATTACTTCGTACGTTTCACCTCCACCACTCGACGGGCCTCGTCTAAAGCGCTGCCCGACCGGGCGCGGTTCGCCAAAAAACGTGCGTGCCATGGTCTCGTTGACTACCGCAACGAGCGGCGACCCCGAAACGTCGCGTGTGTCGAAATCTCGGCCGGCAAGAATTGGTGTTTCCAGCGTTGCAAAGAAACCTTCGCTAATGGAGTTGAACCAGACGAGCGCATCACTTCGATCTGGAGGTGTGTACCCATCGACCTCGACGTAGTTGTTCCATTCGGTATTGCTGATAGGCGTGATCATGGACGCGCTTGCCGCCTGGACACCGGGCAGGATTCGTATCCCTTCGAGCATTTGCTGGTTGGCCAGGGAAGATTCCTCTTGCGAGAATTCCGCGTTCCGCTTGTCCACTGATGCGATAAGAACGCCGTTCCTATTGAAGCCTGTGTCATGCGTGAGCATACTAGTCAACGTGCGGATCAACAGGCCCGCGCCGGCGATCAGAGACATCGTGAGCGCCAACTGCCCGACCACGAGCAGCTTGCCCACCGCAAAGCGCCCATGGCCTTCGCCGATTTCGCGGCCCACCACACGAATCGCCGCATTCGGTGCAACACCCGTAATCCGCCAAGCCGGCGCCAACCCGAAGAGGATACCTGTGAGGGCGGCGACTGCCGATGTGAAGCCCAGGACTCGTGCGTCCATCCTGAGGTCCAGCCAAACGGTGCTCTGGCTGGATAAGATTCCCACCAGTGCCTCGCTCGCCCAATTGGCAAATAGCAGACCTGCGAGCGCACTCATGAACGAGAGCAGCATGCTCTCTACCACCAGCAGTCGCACCAGTCGCCCACGCCCTGAGCCAATCGCACGACGGATGGAAACCTCACGTTGACGTTTTGTGGAGCGTGCCAGCAAGAGATTGGCCACGTTTCCGCAGGCAATGAGCAGTACGACGCCAACCAGGACCATTAGCACCTGAAGCGCCTCTCGGTATCCCCCGCGCAAACTGGAGATACCGGTCGCGGCCGTCCTTAGGGTAAACGTGTATTCGCGATATCTCCGTTGGCTCTCGGCACCCCAATTCTGTGGAACGGTTGCTTCGAAAATCCCTGGTGCGAGTGCAGCAAGATGTGAGGCTGCTTGCTCCTCGGTATTGCCAGGCATTATGCGGCCTACGACGTTCAGAAACCACGTACTCCGACGATCGAGCCAGTCATCTCCCGAATGGGCGATCGGTTGAGCACACAAGGGGGAGTAGATGTCAGTGCTGGTTCCAACTTCAACTCCTGAAAAGGACGGCTCGACGACTCCGACGACTTCGAACGGATGTCCGTTGAGCGGCAGGACCATACCTAAGGCGTCGGCCGCACCACCGAACTCGCGTTGCCAGAACCCGTAACTCACGACAGCCACAGGCGGACAGCCGCGGTAGTCGTCGCTGCTCGACAAAACGCGCCCGAGTACCGGCATCACGCCGAGTGTGCCAAAAAAATCTCCGCTCACCCAATACCCCTGCGCATTTCTCACCTCGCCGCCGTCGGCAAGGTCAAACCTCGTCCCGCTGAAGGCAAACGGTCCTGACAAAACGTCCTGCCGTTCGTGTAATTCCTCCCACTGTGGATTGGTGAAGCTCGATCTGTCTTCGCCGATCATCACTTGCACCAACTCGTCCGGGTCTTGAACGGGAAGCGTTCTCAGCACCAGCGCATTGTAGAGACTGAATATCGCGGTGTTGGCGCCAATGCCGAGGCCTAGCGACAAGATCGCCACAATTGTGAACACCGGGCTCCTGCGCAACGATCGTGCTGCATAACGAAGATCAGAGAACAGAGATTCCAGCCAAGACGCTAGGTTGCTCGAGTGCGAGCGATTCCCATTGAGCGACGACTTGCCGAACCGTCTCCGCGCTTCCAGCACGGCTTCACGATGGCTCAAGCCCTGAGCCATCAAGTCGTCGGCGCGCTCCGCAATGTGGAATTCGGCCTCCCGTTCGTACTCAGCGGGCAACCGGCCACGACGCAGCATTCTTCTAAGTCGACTTAACCAGTCCATCCGTCACATTCCCTGTTTGCCGGGGGTTCCTACACGTTCCTCAGCACGCGGTCCACGCCCTCGGTGAGCCGCTGCCAGCTTTCGCGTTCTTTCTGCAGCTGTTTTCTGCCTTTTGCTGTCAGCGAGTAGAATCGCGCCTGCCGGTTCTTTTCGGTGGTCCCCCATTCGCTCCGCAGCCACCCCTCCTCCTCCATACGGTGAAGGGCAGGATACAGTGACCCCTCCTCCACGCGGAGCAGATCCTCCGATACCGACTGGATGTGCGAAGTCAGCGCGTACCCATGGAGTTTGGGCCGAGCCTCGAGAGTGCGGAGTACCAACAGGGCCAAGGTTCCCTGGAGGATGTCGTTCTTCTGTTTTCGTCTGGCCACCTTTACCTACCTAGCTATGCATAACTAGCTATGGTAATGGCTGCCAGTGACAATGTCAACACGTCCAACGCGCTTGACTCTTTTCGGCCGAGCATCAAGTTGTTGGTGCCCCGCTACCGTCGACTTTTTACGGCATCGGATTCACGCAGCCCAAAACAGGAACATTACGATGACACGCGCAATCAGCAGTCTCACGACGGTCGCTGTCTTTCTGACGTTGGCCTCATGTGGCAGCGAGGCCGGAACTACGAGCGACGGCATTGAACGAATCGCCACTTTGGAGTTGGAGAAGAGCTTTCCGCAGGCTTTCAGCTACCTGAGTCACATAAGAGGACTATCTGACGGCACGATTCTCGCGGCCGATCCGACTGCACAGCTTTTGTTGCGTCTCGAGTTCGAAGCCGGTACAGCCGACACCATAGGGCGTCAGGGGGCAGGCCCCCAAGAGTACGAAGGGCCCGACTTGGTCCTTCCTTTGCCTGGCGATTCCACGCTTCTCGTCGACCTCGGCAACGGCCGGTTCATCGTAATAGACCCTGAGGGCACTTTCGTGGATTGGACGCCAATGACGGTGGCCACGGGCAACGGTCAGTCACGAACAGTACACCCTCGCTCAGTGGACGACGCCGGGTACATCTACGCGGATGCCCCCCACTTCTTGGAGGGACCTCCCGACAGTTTGGGGATTCACAGAATCGACCGTGTCACTGGTGAAGAGACTCGGGTAGCGAAGCGTTGGCGGACCCAATACGTCAGACGTGAGAGGCGCCCAACGCTGGTCCTGTACGACGATTGGGCAGTTGGGAGTGATGGTCGCATCGTAGTGGTGCACGCCAATGATTACTCGGTTGAATGGTTTCTTACGGACGGCAGTGTGATCGCTGGGCCTCCGAACAGCGCGGAACGGTTCCCGGTCGGCCCCGCTGAAATGGACGCCGAGATCGAGATCATGGCCTCCGAGGGCACATTTTCGACCGTACTAGTCAGCGAAGACGGATCCGAAGACCTACAAATTAGCAGGGGCCTTCCGGCGAGTTTCTTCGAAGACCGTGGAAGGTTCGAATGGCCGGAGACCCTCCCAGTCTTCCGCGTGGGCAAGACAATCGTATCACCTGCCGGGGAAGCTTGGGTGCACAGGATGATGCCTGCAGGCTCCCACGAGCGAGTGGAGGTCTTCGACGCCCGGGGGAGTCGCCTCGGTTTCGCCGAACTCCCGCCTAGATCGCGAATAGTCTCTTTCGGTTCGGGCGCAGATGCCAACGAAATCGCCTATGTAGCCCGCACAGACGACATGGGACTCGTGTGGCTCGAGCGGTATCGGATTATTCGGACGGACGATCGAAGATAATCAAGCCTCTTCCCCTTTCCCCTTTCCCCTTTCCCCTTTCCCCTCGAGGGGAAGAGTGAAAGGAGAAGGGGGAAAGGCAAGCTACCGACCGCTAGGTCTCCGATACCTAGTCGGCGCAGGCGGCTCCGGCATGAACGTTACCGCCTCGGTCTGCAACAGCCGGAGTGCTTCCTGAATAGCAGCCTCGAGCTGCGGATCTCCGCCGGCAATCACCGGTGCGGGATCGTTTCTCACCTCGATATCCGGTGCGACGCCTTCGGCTTCTACTGCCCACTCGCCGTTCACATCGAAGAACCCACCACGCGGCGCCACGAAGCGCCCACCGTCTATGAGCGGCGGTGTGTCCCAGGTACCTACCAGGCCACCCCATGTCTTGGTGCCAACAAGTGGTCCAACCTCCGCGAA
>CAYTDU010000483.1:0-4659 GCA_964436395.1 uncultured Gemmatimonadaceae bacterium
CGTGAGGCTCTCATTGCGTCATTGGAGTCGCGCGGAGTCAAAGTCGCCTTTGACGGCCACGGGCTCTACATCGAGGGGCCGGACGAGTCTGTTTACGATCAGATCCGAGACGCGCTCGTCGAGGCCGAGGCGCCGTTGAGGCGAATGGCGCCCCGCAGACGTGCACTCGCGGAGCTGTTTCAGCGAGACGGCGAGGACCTCGAGAGGGAGTTGAAGTGGTGACGGCGGTTCCGAGGGAAGGCACCGTTTTCGACATCGGATATCAGCGATATACCGGTGTTCGCGAGGGGAGAAACCGGGCGCGCCTCTCTGTAGTCAAAGACGGAGTGCGAACTTCTCTCGGGCTCGGTCGAGGCGCTTGGGCCAAGGTGCTGCCCTGGTTGTTCATAGTAGTCCTGGTGATGATTGCATTTATCTGGGCGCTCGTCATCGGTGCGGCGGAGCGGATGGGAGGGCCCGGAACCGCGGCCGAGATAGGAATTCCCTCGCACTCCGATTACTACGGCGTCGCGTCGATCATCATTTTCGTCTTCGCCGCGGTCGTTGCTCCTGAGTTGCTGTGTCCCGACCGTCGAGACGGCGTGATAAGCCTCTACCTGGTACGTCCGCTCACGTCACTGGACTACGTTTTCGCTCGGTGGATTGCCTTCTTCCTAGTGATGGTAGCGGTGGCGTGGTTACCGCAGTTCATCATGTTGATCGGGTTGTGTATGGGCGATGCCGCGCCCGTTCAGTATCTGCGCCAACACTGGCTCGACATTCCACGTTTTCTTGCGGCCGGTGTCGCGATGTCGGCTTACACCACCACTCTGGGTCTATTGACCGCCGCGTTCACCACTAGGCGGGCGTACGCCTCGGTGTTCCTAGTTGGGCTCTTTGCAATCACGACTCCGTTCACCACAGGCATGGCCATGGAGATCGGCGGCACAGCGGGCCGTTGGATATCGATGTTCAACCTCAGCAACATCCCGGTGCACGTGAACGACGTAATCTTCGGACAGCCGAGCAGTGTGACTCGTGCGGCACCGGCCGCGGAGTTCTCGGCTTGGGTACTGGTGGGCTGGTATTTGCTGTGGATAATCGTTCCCGCGGGCATTCTGTCGTTACGGTACAGGCGGCTTACCCCATGACGGTTAACGGCGCGGAACCCGTCATCACGGTCGACCGTGTGTCGCGGTGGTTTGGCAGCGTCGTGGCCGTGAGCGACGTGACTTTCGACATAGCGCCGGGCATTACGGGCATGCTGGGTCCGAACGGAGCGGGCAAGACAACTTTGCTCAGGATGATGACCGGCTTAGCCGATGTGTCTTCCGGCACGGTGACCGTGTGCGGGCAGCCGGTGCGCCGGAATCCCCCACTCTATCGCCGCATGGGTGTGATGTCGGAACACGAGACCGTTTACGGGTTTCTCAAAGGCCGCGACTTCGTGAAGATGATGGGCCGCTTGAGGGGAGTTGAAGACCTCGACGCGGCGGTGGATAGGGCAATCGGATTCGTGGATCTCGCCGACGCTTCAAAGCGGGCGATGCGCACTTACTCCCGGGGCATGCGACAGAGAATGCGACTGGCGGCAACGCTGGTGCACGACCCGGAGATTTTGATACTCGACGAACCTCTCAACGGAGCCGATCCCAGACAGCGCGTGCACTTCCAGTCGCTGCTCGAGAAACTAGCGGCCGAGGGCAGGACGATCGTGTTGTCGTCGCACATTCTAGAAGAGGTCGAGCAGGTTGCAGACACCGTCCTTTTAATCGTGAACGGAAAGCTTGCTGCATCGGGTGACTTCCGCGCCATTCGGGTCGCTTTGGACGAGCGGCCTTACCATGTCTTGGTTGTCTCTGACTCGCCTCGTGAGCTGGCAGCCGCCGTCGTGAAGCTCGATTCCGTCGAGGCTGTGAACGTCGATCCCGACGGCAGGATCGTCGTGCTGAGCAGGAACGTGCGTGACTTGCAGGTCGAGCTGCCGCGCATCGCCAAGGCCGCCTCGATCAGCCTCAGACGTGTAGAGCCGCTAGACGATTCCTTGGAAAGCGTGTTCGGCTACCTGGTGGAGCGGCAACGATGAGTTCGGTCTTTTTCCTCACGCTGCGCCAACTCTCCGGCCGGTGGCGGTTGATCATCATGACGGCACTCGGTGGAATGCCGGTCCTGATTGCAGTCACCATGTTGCAGTCGTCGAGTGCGCCCTCCGTCCAGGAGTTTGAGAGCTACGTGCTGAGTGCCATGCTCGCGGGCGCGATTCTGCCACTGATAGTCCTGGCAATCGCGACTGCAGCGTTCGCAAACGAGATAGAAGACAAGACGCTGGCGAACCTGACGCTAGCACCGATACCGCGGTGGCAGATAGTGTTGCCGAAGCTGCTCGCGAGCATATGTATCGCCGCTCCCTTCATGGTGGCGAGCGCGTTCGGCACCAGCTTTGTCGCGTTCAGCGGCGACTGGCAGGCGGCGTTGGCTGTCACGGCTGCGGCCTTGGTCGGAGTCACGCTCTATTCATCGGCATTCACGTGGCTTGGCCTCGAGACGACCAGAGCCATGGGTTACGGCCTGCTCTACATCGTGTTGTGGGAAGGTTTCTTCGCGCGGTACATAGCTGGAGTACGGTTTTTCAGCATTCGCTATTACTCTATCGGGTTGATGCGCGGATTCGACGCAAGGCGGTTTGTCACCACCGATGACTTGAGTTTTCTGTTTGCCATCGTCGCGTCAATCGTCGTCCTCGTCGGTTTTATTCTGCTGTCGATCAGGCGTCTACGGCACATGGACGTGCCGTAGGTTTCGTAGGTCTCTCAATGCGGTCGGCCAATGCAGCGTTCAAACGGTCGGATGCTTTGGCCATCGTTGAGTTCAAAAGTCAGCCTGCCCCATAATACGCATCGGGGCGCAGTGTGGCTAGAGTCGATTGCTGCTATGCCCGGCGCGGGGCCGGGCGTTAAGGTCCAGCCATCTCCTTCCAGCCATCCGAGGTGATCGTCGATATTCCCATTACCCCAACAACTGAGCGCGGTCCTACACCAAAGCAAACCCCTGTAGGTGCAAGCTCCGCCAGGCCAGTGCCCCTTCGCGGGCTGTAGGCAAAAACATGCCTAAGGCCCGCTCCGGGGGATGGCCTGGCGGAGCACTAACTCTTCCAATGTTGTACCAGTAAGAACGTTCGGTGCGGGAGGAATCGAGGTCGCTCAGCCGAAACCGAACACTGCCCCGAGCGTGGTGCTCGGGGCAGCCGGTCATACAGTTACATCAGAAGCTGGGAAATAGGTTTAACTGAATGTGCCAGCCCTTGTCCGGCCTCTGGAACGGTTTCACTACGTCGAGTCCCAACATCAGGTAGTTGAACAAGGGCAATTTCAACGATACGCCGGCGCTGTAGACTGGCTTGCGGTCACCACCGAAGAAGAACGCGTCTTCGTTCGTCTCGGTTTCCGCGATATCCGACGACCATGCCATGCCCGCATCCGCAAATATGGACATCTCCAAGGGTAGAGACCCGAAGTAACCGTTGCCGATCCCCAACACGCCCAGAGGCGGGAACCGCAGCTCTAGGTTACCTACCAGAATATTGGAACCATAGAGCTGGTCGAACACGGGGCAACTTCCGTCGGAAAAGGCGCCGCACTCACTCGCCGAGAACGATCCGCGGTCGTATCCGCGGACCAGGCTCGAGTACCCGATGAACATGGGTTGCAGCCTTCGGTCTGCATCGGAAGACCCGTATCGGCCATTGTGCAAGATTCTTCCCGCGAGTGTGAAAGGTCTCTTCAACATCACGTACTTCCTGAAATCGAAGATACCATTCACCATGTTCAACGAGCCAAACATTGGTGCGGCTTCGATACGATACCTCTGCCCCATGATTGGGCTCGCGATTCCCCAAATGGTGTTGTCGTACACCAGGGCGACACTGGATGTCGCCAGGTTCAGGGGGTCAGGTTCCAGGTCATCGAGCTGCACTCTTTCCTCGTCCAGCACTTCGCCGGTAAATCCGATGAGACTCCTCCGACGCTCGAAATCGTACGAGATGTTTCTCAGTCCGGCCGAGAACTCCAACCGTTGCACCCTGCTGAACGGATATGCGATCGTGCCTCCGATGTAGCGGCTGATCTGACGAATTCTCGTTATATCGTCGACAAGCGCCTGTTGGCCGGTGTTGGGATCGACCGACAGGAATCTCCCGTTGTAATAACCGTAGGACAAAGACGTCTGCTGGCCCGTGACACCCCAGTTTATCCTGTTGGTGAAGTTTCTGTATGCCACTGCGGCTGAGATATCTTTCAACCCACCGTTGATCTGGAATAGTGTGGCAAGACTTCGCCCTCCCAGGATATCGCTCCAGAACAACGAAGCTCCACCGCCGATGAAGGTGCCGAACCGATCAGCGCCAATCACCAAGGACGGCCGTCCCACATAGTCCAAACCGAGGGTTCCGCTGTACTCCTCGGTCTCGTGGTCGGGATCTGACTGCAGACCGAAGAATGGGTTCTCCAGCACCGCGACGAGATCTTTGCTACGGCGAATCGCAGGAGGCAGAACTGCAGGATCGACTCCCTCATACTCTTCGATCACAGGGCCGCCTGCCAGCACGAGGGGATCGTCGATTCTGAAGATCTCGATCGACCCGTTCTTGAACACGCTGATCGCCATTTCACCGGTCTCGGCGGC
>CAYTDU010000484.1:0-4655 GCA_964436395.1 uncultured Gemmatimonadaceae bacterium
GACCGACGTCAGTTTCCATATCGCGAAGGGTGAGTTTGTGTTCCTCACGGGACATTCTGGTGCGGGGAAATCGACGATCCTTCGACTCGTCTATGCGGACTCTCTACCTAGCTCGGGCGAAGTCCGTGTGTCCGGCTTCAGCACTGAGCGAATGAGGCGCTCCGACATTCCCAAACTCCGCCGGCGGTTGGGTATTGTGTTCCAGGACTTCCGCCTCCTAGAAGACCGCACGGCCGAGGAAAACGTGGCCTTCGCACTCGAGGTAACAGGGGTACGCCGGAATTTGATCCAACCGAAGGTCATGCGCGTGCTGACTCAGGTGGGTTTGGCGGCGAAGGCAACAGCCTATCCCCGTGAGTTGTCCGGCGGCGAACAGCAACGCGTCGCAATTGCGCGTGCCCTGGTCAACGATCCGCTGGTGGTGCTCGCGGACGAACCGACCGGCAACCTCGATGACCGTGCGACTAGAGGTGTCGTTCAGCTCTTACGCGACATCAATGCAAATGGAACCGCAGTGCTGATGGCGACGCACGATTTGAACATTGTGCGCCACGAAGCTGCCCGCAGCATCGAGGTACAAAACGGCGCCATTGTGTATGACTCGGCGATAGACGAGAAAAACGTGGGCGGTGGTGTGCAATGAGGCTAGTGATTCGAGAAACACTGCTTTCGTTCCGGCGCGCTCCAGTGTTGTCGGCATTGTCCGTTACGACCATTGCGTTTGCGTTGTTTGTCGTAGGGCTGTTCGGTCTGGTGGCGCTGAATATCAGAATTGCTCTCGAGGACGTGGAAGAGCGGGTCGAAATTGTCGCCTACCTCATGCGGGGCACTCCTGTTGAGGTCGTAACGGTGGCACTCGGCGACATCGAAGCATTCCCAGGCGTCGAATCAGCCACCTACGTGAGTGAGGATGACAACCTTGCTCGAGCCCGGCTGGATCTCACCGAATTCCAGGAAGTGTATGACGACCTCGCAGAGAACCCGCTTCCGGCATCTATCGAAGTCAGGATGTCTGAAGGCTACCGCGATGCCGGTACCGTTGCTCAGGTAGCCGAATGGCTGGGGTCGTTCCGGTTTGCAGAAGATGTACGCTTTGGGCGCGAATGGGTTGAGAAGATCGACAGACTGCAGGGAATAGCCGCCGTTGTGGGACTCGTGATCGGTGCAGCGTTCGCGGTTGCATCTGTGATCATCATCGGCACCACCGTACGGATGACTGTGCTGCACCGCAGTAGAGAGATAGCGATCATGCGGCTCGTGGGTGCCACGAACGGATTCATCCGTAGGCCGTTCCTGCTCGACGGCATCGTCAAAGGCGTGCTCGGCGGCATCACCGCTATCGGGTTGAACTACGCCGCATACGCCGCAATCAATCAGATCTACTCCACGTCATTCTTCAACGTCGGGCAAGCGATGCTTCTCGTGTTGTTTGGTACCGCTCTCGGTTTCCTAGCCAGCGCGGTGAGCGTTGCCCGACACCTGCGTCGGGTAACGGCGGGATGAGTCCCAAAGCGACCGTGGCGATCCGCGTTGGTGTCGCCGTTGTCGCCGGCTTCCTCCTGTCGGTCGCATACCAGCATGCGGAGGCCCAGCAGAACATCGACCGTCGAATCCGTGACAACCGAGCGCGCCTCGATTCGATTCGCCGTGAACGCGAGTCGCTGCAAAACGAACTGGAGAGACTTCGGGGCCGAGCTCGGGACCTCACCAGCGAAATCCGCAACATCGAGAGGCAGCGGGACGTAACAGAACGTGTGGTCAACGAGCTCGACCGACAGATGGCCTCGATGACGAGCCAGCTAGACACTGTCACCATGGACCTGATGCTAGCACAGGACGCTCTCGCCGAAACAAACGCCGTGCTCGAACGAAGGCTGACTGAGATCTACAAGCGAGGACCCCTCTACGCATTCCAGGTTCTGCTCGCAGCAGAGTCATTCGGAGATTTGCTGTCGAGGTACAAATACTTGTACCTGGTCAGCAGGCAAGATCGTGCCCTAGCCCAAGAGGTAGAGGAACTCGCCGAGCGAATCGAGATTCAGCGATCACAGCACCTGAGCGTACGACACGAACTCTCCCAGCAGCTAGATGATCGCGGAGTCGAGCTACGGCGGTACAGAAATCTCGAACGACAGCGGCAAAACACGTTGCTCCAGACCAGACAGTCAACGCAGGCTACGGCATCGAGACTCGATTCTCTGGAACGCGCGGAACAGCAACTTGCTTCAATCATCAACACGCTGGAGGAGGCGAGAAGCAGGGCAATTGCTCGAGGTGATCGTAGAGTTGGCACCATATCTACCGATGACATCGGCACCCTCGACTGGCCGGTCGATGGCGGTGACGTCCTGTATGAATTTGGCCGGTATTCCGGACCCGACAACACCAGACTGAGGCGGCTCGGCATCGGGATTGGCGTGCCGGTCGGGACGCCCGTGCGCGCAGTTGCCACCGGAACTGTTGAATCGGCGACGGCGCTCCTAACCTGGGGCCCATCAATTATCCTGAACCACGGTGGCGGCTTCTATACCCTCTACCTATACCTATCCGGATTTGAGGTGCAGTTAGGCCAGCTCGTGCAGGCAGGCCAGGTCATCGGCCGGTCTGGAGGAGCCCGATCAGACGAAGGACCGCACATAGAATTCCAAATAAGAGAGGGGCAGCTCACTCTAGACCCGAGGCATTGGCTGAGGCAACAGCGGTAGGCGCTGCCAACCTCCACCTCCCACCTCTCAACTCTCAACTCGCCGCTCACCACCCCTTGCCTTCTGTATCTACCAAGTGTATTCATACATTCGTATGAAGAAAGTCACACGTATGTATGAAAAGGCTGACACGGCTGAAGAACTGGTAAACGCTGCCATTGATCTGTTCAGCCGACACGGCTACGACGGAACGTCGGTTCGTGCCATTACCGCCCAAGCGGGAGCAAACCTCGGAGCAATCACGTACCATTTTGGCTCCAAGGAGGCGTTGTTCGATGCAGCACTCAAATCGGTGACGACACCCATGAGGGAGTTGTTCAACGAAGCCGCGTCCAGCGAAGGCCCACCACTGAGTCGAATCGAGCGACTCGTCAGGGTGTTCTTCATGTATCTCCACGAGCACCCAGAATTCGCGAACATGATCGCCCAACAACTGGCTGGGTCGCATCCAATGCCGGCACCGGCACGCGACACACTGCGTGTAAACCTGCGGACACTGACCGAGCTTATCGCGGAAGGCCAAGCAGATGGCTCGATCCGCGCCGGCAATCCGCGCGACCTCGCTCTCAGCATTGCGTCTCAACCCATGTGGCTCAGCCTCGCCCGCCGAGTGTTGATGGAGGGTGCCGGGGTGAACCAGTACGATCCCAGCACCCAAGAGCAGATCGTCGAGAGCGTAGTCCAATTTGTTAGAGCAGGTCTGCAACAGCCCGGGGAATGTCCACAATGAACCTCGTTTACCATTCAACACTCAAAGTAGGCTCGGCGTTCACACTGGTTGCTGCGCTCGTCGTTCTGTCGTGCACACCACTCAGTGGGCAGGATACTACTCCTGGCGGAAACCTGACACTGAGTTCAGCTGTGGCCCGAGCGTTGGCGTACCATCCAAACGCCCTCGCGGTGGAAGCTGGAGTCGATGCGGCGAACGCAGCCGTCGGCGAGGTCTCTGCTTCACGGCTGCCCCAGCTGGCGTTCGAAGGTTCAGCAACTCGCTACCAAGAGCCGATGATCGTTGCACCACTTCACGCGCTCGACATTACGCGGGCCCCAGACTTCGATCGCACGTTGTTGCGCGGTACCGCTTCAGTCTCGTACACGCTGTTTGACGGCGGTGTCCGTGGCTCTCGGATTCGAGGTGCACGAGCCGAAGCCGGGGCGGCGGAATCAGCGAGGGAAGCGACGTTGGCCTCGTTGATATCGCTCGTTACAGAGGCTTATCTCCGTGTCATCACTGCCGCAGAAGTTCTGGCAGCGCACGACACTCGGCTCTCCGCCCTCGAGACAGAACTCGATCGGGCCCAACAGCTCTACGCCGAGGGGACCACGGCGCGTGTCGTCGTACTCAGAGCAGAGGCCGCAGTCGCTCAGGCAGAGGCGGAACGCGTTGCCGCCTCAGCAGCCCTGGAAGTGGCGGAACAGAATCTCACGCGCATGATAGGGGCCAGCCCAGACGAAGCGGCATCAGAAAACCTCATTCCGGTCCAACTCCAGAGGGAGGCCGCATTCTTGGCTCGCGACTCTCTGATGGCGCAGGCCACGGCATCCAACCCGGAGCTACAGCGCGCCAGGGAACGGCATGAGGCTGCGATCGCCACAGAGAAGGCCGCGGCGGCATTGTGGCTACCAAACATCAGCCTGTTCGGAGGATACCTGGGGTTTGGGAGTGGGGGAGGCGATCTAATCACCGAATGGCAGGGTGGTGCCAAGGTCACATACCCGATCTTCACCGGTGGCGCGCGGTCCAACGCAAACGCTCGCGCCAGCGCCACAGTTGAACTCGCACATCAAGAGATTCGTCAGGCTGAGCTGGCAGTGTCGAATGGGGTGGACCTAGGAATGAGCGCCGTGCGGGAATCTCGCGCCAGGCTCGAAGCGGTTGAAGAGGCAGTCACGCATCTAACGGAAGTCGCCCGTATCGAGCGGTTGTCATTGGAGACCGGCGCAGGGACG
>CAYTDU010000485.1:0-4640 GCA_964436395.1 uncultured Gemmatimonadaceae bacterium
AGACTGTGCCAGTCGTCCCAACCGATCCCGAGTGTGTGCCCGATCTCGTGGATAATGGTGCCGGCGATCTCGTCGTCCGTGAATCCTGCGAGGTACTTAGTGTTGAACTCGACGCGACCGTAGCGGGTCGCTTCCTTCCAGTAGGGCTTGTAGGCGCGGGCGATGGTGTAGCTGTTCTGCGTGAAGACCCCGAGGCGGATGACGATGGAGCGCTTCGGCTGCACGAAGCGATTCCAGAAGTTGCACGCTATTCGCGCTCCCTGCTGGAGCTTGTTGCCCATATCCAACACGATCTTGTAGGTGATGAGGGTGGGCGGTGGGAGTGTTTCGGGTGGCGGACTCAGGATGTCGCGGGCGCGGATCAACCAGGAAATGGTGTGCTGGATGGTTCTCAGGCGCGCCAGTTCCTCATCGGTGAGTGCCCGGCCCAGTCTCTTAATCAGGTCCGCCTCGGCCTTGAGAGTGTTGATGAGCCCGTCAATGCCGTCGAGCTTGGCGTCGGCCTCGTCAACGACACCCAACGTCGCCACCGCTTCCGAACGCTTCTTCTTGAGAATCTTCATCAGTCGGCTCTCCGAAGGTGGAGGCGCCTCACCGGAGGCCACCGCTCCGAGCGCAAGCTCACGACCCCACCCGCTGAAGAATTTCAGGTTCGTGGCTTCCTCAACCTCCTCTAGCGTTGCTGGGTAGTCCTCGGGCGATGTCTCACTCGGCGCCCCTTGCGGGATGATGAAACAGTCGATGTGCACCGTCGAGAGCGTGTTGTAGGGGTAGGTATACGGGTCGACGATCACACAAAAGTATGCGTCTGGGATCGGCAAATACTTGCCTTGCCCGCGGTTGATCGAGGCGGGTTGCTCGCCAAACACGGGCCCCACGATAGTCCACACGTGATCCTTTCCTTTCTCGTCCTTGATCTCTCGGATCGCCGCCTCGAGTTTGCTCCACACCCCCTGGTTGAGTGATGCGTACTGCGGGCTCATGTTCGACATGAGAAACGTCTCCATCTGCGCGAGACGTCCGAACTGCTTGTTGATGACTTCGTTGGGAGCCATGTGCCCCACATTGAGTTGAATGCCGCCGATCTTCCCGAACGTTTTCGGGCCGATCCGGTGCTCAGGAGCGAGCCGCATGTCGTCGTAGTATGTCAGGGGGCGGTCGTAGTCGACGTCATCATCCGCATGGGCGACGCGGTACGCCGACCACGCTGGCTGCAGGCGGTCTGGGCAGAAACCAACAACATAGCCGTGGTTCACGAGTATCTCGAGGTGTCGGACCTCGTCGAGGTTCTGAGGTGCGCCGCGCCACAGATGTAGGTCAACAAGATGCGCCTGGTTGGCGCTCGACGGATGAATGCTCGTATAGTCCATTGCCACCTCCTCGATGGTTGCCCGATCCGAAACCGGCCGCTCCAACCCGGCATCACGGGCCGATAGATGCCATTGCTGATTCCCAGGCTGGGGCAGAGCCCAGGCAGAGCCCCAGGCTCGGGGACGCTGCTGCCGCCCCCCCCATTCCCAATCGCATCTTCCGATGGTCCGATTCCTTGATCAAGTCCAAAGACAACAACCTACGGTGCGTGCACTACGCGCGGAAGACATCTGTTCTGTAAGCCCACGTCATCCCCAGCGGGACCCAATCGCTTCAGCGAGAAATGCCCGTTGGGATCCCGCTTCCAGCTGTTGAGACGCGACAGACAGACCCTGGTGCCGTCGAGGACACTACGGACCCGCTGCTGGCGCTCTTCTTGGCTTAGGCTTCGCAGCCGACCCAAGATGCGGTTCCTTGGCCTGAATACCTTCGAGGCGGCGGACGACGCTCATGACGCTGGGGGGTCTTGGTTTGGTGTCGCTTTGGCGACGTGTTCTCTGAGACGCTGCGCGCTCCAGCCCTTGAGTGTTCCATTCGATGGGACGTACGTACTTCACCTTCAAATTCATCTGGTTGGAACGTCAGGCGTACCGGAGCGGCGAACCAGTGTAACAATTTGGTAAGCGCAACTCGTCGAATTTACACACATTACAAATATACTTGAACCGAAGACCGGTACGCTAGGTGTGCGCCTGGCTGATGAGTCGCGAAATGGTGGATGGGTGCACCCCAAACAACCGTCCATCGCTCACGTCGTCAGCGGCTCTCCGAAGTCGCGGCGCTCAAGACCTCCCTCCGTTTTGGCCAACCGAGCGAGATTTGCGAAGCCGGAACGGACGCCGCCATCATCCAACACGAACGGCGTGGCTCCCAGACGTACCCGTTTGACGCCCGGTTTGGTCACGATCGCCCTGGCAAGTGAGCGCGCACGTCGCGGCGTCGCGGCAACGACGGTGACAGTGGGAGCGACAGCGCCGAAAATGGGGCGTCGAAGCATCGCGGCCTCATCGTATCGCGCGACTTTGCTCGCAACCCGTTTGGGTGGCTCGGTACCCGTGTCGATCTCCAAAGCGAATGCTCGCTGTCGTCGCGACACGGCGAGCAGCATGATTGCGTCGGGCACGATGAGTGCTCGAGGGTCGCTCGAGCGAAGGTCCCACTCCGGGGTGAACCGGACGAGCTCGATGTCGCCATTGGCGCCGCACCCCCGCGCGAGCGCGATACGGTATTGGTTCAGGAGATCAAGATGCAGCGTGCTTCTTCCATCGACACGAGGGGCGGCACGGAAAGCCGGGACCTGGGCTTCGTCCTCGACCGCCTCACAAAGGAAGTCGTGGCCAAGTCGGGTCAGAACGTACCGGTTCTCGGAAGCTAGGTAGGTGACGAGGGTCCTGACGAGCCCGGCGTCAAATAGCTTCCGCATTCGTTTTTGGCAGGTGCCGATCGCGCCAAAGAACAGGTTCGAGATGTCTGTGGTCCGAAGCATGCGCATCTTGGCGAGCGCGAGCAGGATATCGACGTCACGATCGCAAAACCGGATGCCGCGACCTTGGACCCGTCGTCGTCGGGAGGCTCGGGGCTTGAAGCCGTCGCTAGCGGGGGCGTCCATGACCGCAACACGGCGCGGGGCCCGAGGACAGGCAGTTTGAATAGGCTGAAAAGAGCGCGATTGCGAGAACGAGTAAGACCCCGTATCGCACACCACTTTTGACAGTGTCCGATTGCATCAAACACCTCCATTTGTGAGAAGAATTGGGAGAACCGCCGGGCGACGTCAGTCCAGCGTGCGCGAGGATGTCGCGAGGGTCGGACCTTCTTGTGCCGCATCCTCCAAGTGCGACAACCTCGAATCCGCCATCGGCGACGTACTCTTGTGCGGGTCAGTGCCGGGCTCACGTACCCGGCGGTTTCCCGTGAGTGCCACTTGAGTGTTGGTAGATGTTCACGCTGAACTGACCACGCGAGACCAACTGGAAGCTCGACTAACGCGACCGCGCTTCGTCGTCCGCACCCTCGGACCCCTCGAAGAACGTGAACTCAATCTCTACCGGGCGTGCACCGTTTTCAGGTGCTTCCCGACGGCTCATGTTCACGGTCATGCCAGTCAGCCCGGGATGTAGTTTCCGTGCCTCCTCAAATGCGTCCACCAGGTGTTGGCAGGCAGCTTCAAAGGGTGTGGGTTCAGGTGTAGATGTGTTCTTTGGCATAAGATTGATGTCGAGCCCGACACCAAGCCCGCGGAAGGAGCACATCAACGTGGCGATTGCCAACGCTCTCCAGACATTCACATCTTGTACATGCCCGTGGGGAACCGTTCGTTACGTCGGGCGCTGCACGTCAGGCCGGATTGATCCTGAATCCGATCCGGCGGGCAAAGACGAAGGGCGCAGGTGCCGCCACGCCGTGCCGGTGTCGGAAACGAACTTGGCGACGGTTGCGGGGTGGTCTCGACACGGTACACTCGACGGTGGAGAAAAGCGCGATGGTTTTCGTTGGAGCACCGCTGAGTTATCTGAAGGGAATCGACCCACGGGACGCGTACGCGGGCGGGTCAGACGAGACAAGTGTCGACGAGTTCAAACTGTACGTCATATGGAAGACGAAGTGCGGTTGGTGCAACTACGTCCTGACGAAGACCAAGATGCACAACTGATTCACATCGACTCGGGCGGAGGTAAGCCGGCGCACGGTGCCGTCGGCACGCTCTGCGAAAGACACGCTCGCTGCGCATGGACCAACCAAACCTCGCGCTACGGCCTCCCGTTACGACCTCGGCTGGCCGTAACGCGACGTTGATTGAGGAATTCTGTTTGAAATACGGCCGGTTGCCCACCGGGCGAAATCCGCAACATGGCATACTTCTTCATACACAAGTCCGCCCCCTCCGGCACCCGACTCCGAACGCCCCCTCCGGCTACCACAAACAGCTTTTCGGTATCTTGTTGCACGGCGGGTAGGTCCCATACCTGTCTCTGACGCAAAACCCGGCCGCCTTTAGTTCACTACACGAGAAATAGTCCCGCGCACTAACGTTGCACCGGGTCAAGTCAGCTGCCAAGCAGTCGGAGAGCGGTCGAATGACTCGCCACTGCACTTTCCCGTCCTCCCCGCAAGGGATGCGGCGTCCCTCTCCACCAAAAAGGAGTAGCAACGTCTCACAAAACGAATGCTTTTCGGACCGGGAGAGGTTGGATACCAACTTGTCCGGGTCGACTCCCAAAAGCGGTACACTGGCACCGAATTTGGCCGGCTGCTTGACTGAAATAGTC
>CAYTDU010000486.1:0-4627 GCA_964436395.1 uncultured Gemmatimonadaceae bacterium
GATATGAGGTAACGTTCCGCAGGGTACTTGTCCTTAGCAAAGCTGACAAAGTTGCGCAGCGTTCTTGTGCTACCCATGTTCACTTCGCCGAGGGCACTCACCGGCATGACGTTATGGTTTTCACCTACGTGCACGATCTTGGCAGGGCCGTACTCCATATCCACGAGCACAAGAACGTGCACGCTGTCTCCCGATCTGAACTCTGAAGCAAAAGAAGAGAGGGGGTCAAACGAATTGTAGAAATCCGCGTCATCGTACAGCAGGACAGTCCACGCCTTCTCGACTCACATTTGCGTCACCAACGCCGTGTCGACTGACTCAATCGTTGGGGGGGTCTGGTGCGGAGCTGTCGGTGCAACTCCCGAGCAATAGAGCCGTCGATGAGATGGTGATGCACAGCAATGCGGTCGTTGAGTGTCGATTCGCCATGGCAGGACCCTCTTGTCGAGGCGGTTATCGCAAGCAAAACTTGGAGCTAACCCACCGTGTCCTCAGCGAGTATGTGCAATCGCCCCAACCAAGTATGTCGTCACGAAGGAAATGTGCCCATGCCGCAGCAGTGCATTGTCAACTTGGGGCGGTACCGGCAGGACTTCGCGGATGAAAACGAACAAGGCCAGTGGTGCTGGCGTCAGCTGTGCTCCGTATGCTTCGCAGTCGCTTCAGCAACTGCCCGCAACCAAGCGGTCACTCAGGGGACACGTCGACCTTCCCGGTGTTTTCAAGCCAGTTGCGTTCCTTCACTGGCAACCGCAACCATACCGCCAGTGGGATTTCCATAGTCGGTCCGTAGACAATGCCCTCGAGTGTCAATGCTTCACGAACGAGAATCCGCTCGGGCATCGCGCGTTTCTCCTTTCCCACGGCATCGGAGCTTTGGTTGCCCAACAATAACCTTGAGCGTGCCAAAGTCCTGCACCCAAATAACGCAGCGTGGGGTGACAGGTGGCATCGGCGTCCGAGGCGCTGCATGACCTGGTGCTGGTGTTCACGGATACTGTTTAGACAGCGGCGGGAAGGGTGAAGGGTGGGAACAGGGAGCTGGGGGCGGTGAGCCGGGAGCAGGGAGCAGGCGTGACAACATCGCGCGATCGCCGCATGGCTCGACCAGGTGTACGATGCGAGGGCCGAGATGGACGCGCTGCGCCGCGACGTGAAGGAGATACTGCGTGAAGTGCGAAGGATACATCTCAAGCTTAGCCAGATCTGACCGCTGCGCGCCTTTCGGATTGACGATGCTACACGGAAGTGAGCTGAACGTGGCGGCAAGAACCCCGTCGTGACCTGTGCGGCTTTCTATGTGGACGGCTTCAACCTGTACCGCCGGCTGTAATATGCCTCCTAGTACTCGGCCGGAGGAACGTTGCCGATCGGTTCGAGCAGGTGGTTGTGGTTGATGATAGAACCCTCCGACGAACGCAACGGTTCAACCAGATGTCCAGGCTTCAGCCTACCGTACTACTAATCTAAGGTGCCCATCAAGGTCGGCCGGAAAACATGAACGCGGGTGTCCCCGGATTCCGCTCTGACAACGGTGTACATGAGATTGCTCCCACAGACGGGGCCGACCCAACGATCATGCCTGTGCTGCGCAATCAACCGTCCCTCCCGCAGGTCGATCACCTCGATCATTATGTCAAACGTGTTTGTGGCCCACTCCGGCATGCCCTGGCGTTGCTCGCTGGCGAGTTCCCATTCCTCGTCTGGTATGGCCGTGTAAGTCCACAGGCGTCCGAGATCGTCTTCCCACATGTGAACCAAATTCGCGGGTGGCGGAACGGTCACGTACATTTCATCGTCCCACTTGCCATCCGGCGGGAACCAACTGACGTCGCGCGTGACGGTCAGATCAATCGAATCAACCAATGTTCGGTGGATGAACTCGTATTTCCACATGCTCGCTGTCCAGAACCCGCCGTTGTTACTCGGGCTTGCCAACCATTGATCCTTTTCTATCAACTCTCTTGTGGGCTTCCCGAACCGTGCCAACACCTCTCCTGCGGGATCGACCATGTAGAATAGGTAGCCGTCGTCATCGCCTTGGCCTGTGAGCTTTCTATGCAACATGAAGTTCCCACCAGCCAGTAGTGCAAACCTGCCGGGAATGCCGGGAATCCTGAACGAACGAACGTATTCGCCCGAAGAGGTGAACGTTTGCACGCGGAGGTGAGAGTCATCGACGACGTGAATCGTGTCCCCTTCACCAACCACCATTCTCATCCTTCTCCCGAACTCTCCGGGGCCAGCTCCCTGACGGCCGATTGTTCTCCTCACCCCACCGCCATCCCCGTAAACAAACAAAGACCCTCCCCCTATCGCGCCACTCATCACGAATTCACCAGTGGAGAGTTGCCCCACCATACAGCCCCACACCATGGCGTCTTCGCGGACGGACGCATCGTCTGAAGAATCACCTAGTACAGCGACTTCTTCCAGGGCGATCGTGCAATCGGGACATTGGGGCTCACCGGTGACGGTTACGTTCCCGACCAGCCGACCGTTCTCCGTCTCATTCAAGTCAACTTCTCCGGCTGAGCAAGCCAGCCAAGCCACAGAACATAGCAGCACCAACCTCAGCAGCACCAACCTCATCTGTACCTCCGGGGTCCGGAGCGGTGCATGAACGGCCCTACCCGCCATTCGTAATAAAAAAGGAACCGTCCCAAGCAGACAGGGTCATGCCACGTCAGCACGCCCCAGCATTCATCCAAAGAAGCTAGCGCGATCACGCCGCGCTTCCACGGCATCTTTGAATGACTATGGCCTCGCACACGAGGCAACCGGTCAGCGTATTTGGGTGAGTCATGATTGCCTGGTGACGTTTCGAGAGTATCGAATCCCGAACTGTGTACATTGACGCATGAGCTTACGTCTTCGGTTCTGAGACGACAAGGCTGCTCAGGTCGCCTCTCTCCTCCTAGCCGCACACGGTCGTTCTATGGGCGTTCATCAGTTGGTGAAGCTCGTGTATCTCGCTGACCGTGAGGGGCTCATAAGGCACGGTCGTCCGGTCACATACGATGCGTACGTTTCCATACAGTGGGGACCTGTGCCGAGTAGTACGCTCAATCTCGCAAACCGCGACTTACCATTTGACATGTGGGCCCGACTCATTTCGGAACGCAAGCATAATGATGTCAGCCTGATTGTAGATGCCTCAGATGTACCAACCGATAGGCTCTCGAAGGCAGAACGCGATCTAATCATCGAAGTCTACCAGCGCTTCGGACACATGGACTTCGAGCACCTCACCCTGCTCGCGGTACTGAGGCTCGATAAAGAAGCCTACGGAGCGAGGATCCAACGGGAACTCGAAGAACAAGGCGGGCGTGAGGCCTCAGTGAGCGCCGTCTACATCACCCTTACACGTTTGGAAGGGAAAGGTCTCGTAACGTCGTGGATGGGCCCTCCCACCGAGGCTCGAGGCGGAAAGGCGAAACGGCACTTCAAGGCTACGCCTGCCGGTCTGCGAGCGCTCAGCGAGAGTAGGGACCGACTGATCCGCATGTGGAGTGGGGTCGAGCATGCGATGTCAGCAGCGGGAAAGGTCGATGATGCCAAGTGACATTAGACCCTCCCGTATAGCGCGAGCACTCGCAGTTTTCCTCGCACCAGCCGAGCTTCGCAGTGAGATATCAGGCGATCTGGAAGAGCGGTTCTATGAGATCGCTGCCAGACGAGGACGCTGGGCAGCCGAGCGTTGGTATTGGGATCAGGTCCTCCGCCTGAGACCCATCCAGCTGCACAGGAGTATCAAGTCGATTGGACCGGGCCGACCGACTGATTCCTTGAGCCCTCTTTCTATCGCGGCAGGACTCGGATCTGAGCTTCGGTATGCCTTTAGGGGATTTCGCCGCAGTCCCGGCTTCACGCTGATCGCGATTCTGTCCCTTGCGCTGGGGATCGGCGCGAACATGGCGATGTTCGGCGTGGTCAAAACTCTCCCGCACACACCTCTTCCAGTGGACGCTCCTGGCGAGCTTTCCCTGGTTACCTGGAATCGGGAAGGCGAATTTCGCATCAGCCAATACGGATCGACATCGGTATAGGCATCATTTGCATCGCCCTCTCCCAAGTATGCGTGGCCATAATCGGGGTTTCCAGGCGCTCCTCCGAGCGGTTGGAGCCCCCTGATCGATCCCAGCGGGCGTTTGGTGACTGAGTTGCCCCGCGATTCGGGGTGAATCGGCACACCTGCACAACCCAGCCATCCCCTGAGGCGTCGGCCGCCAGAAGCGGCGAACGTCCGGGGTTTTCGGTGTGACTCTAAGCTGAGGCTGTACTAGCAGTCGACCTCCACCGTCTCGGCGGAGCGCGTTGGCGGCGGCGTGAGGTTTGTATGCGTGTTCTTAGGTGCTCGAGGATTTTGTCGATTGTCTTGGGCTCGGTGATGAATGAGACTATACGCATCGTCGTTTCGCCACACCGGGGGCACCTCAGGGGCTCGACTTCGAGAATCTGTCTCAGCAGGTTTGCCCAGCGGCGTTTTGCCTCGCGTAGGGCCTCGGGCTCGGGCTCTACGATTTCCAGCGGCTGTGCCAAGTCGTCTGCTGCTTCACATACGGGTCGTGGGCGAGATGGAGATTTGGTAACACCCGCCGCCGCTCTCTGATGGCGGAACGTGTAA
>CAYTDU010000487.1:0-4626 GCA_964436395.1 uncultured Gemmatimonadaceae bacterium
CTGCTCTACGTCGGCATGGAGCGCGGTTTGTACTTCTCGTGGGACGGCGGCGAGAACTGGGTGGACATGCGGTTGAACATGCCGCGCGTTTCCGTCCGTGACATCAAGATACAGAAGGAATACAACGATCTGGTGCTGGGCACGCACGGCCGCGGCGCCTGGATCATGGACGACATCGCGCCTTTACAGCAGCTCACAGAAGCAACGCAGCAGGACCTGTTCGTATTTCAGGCAGGACGCGCAACTCATTGGCAGCAGTGGGGCAATGACGCTTCCGCGGGCCAGCGTGTGTACCAGGGTGAAAACGCTCAGCCTGGAGCCGTTTTGAACTTCTACCTTGCATCAGAACCCGAAGCTGATGTCGAGGTTCGCATCACCGACTCGGGTGGCGCCCTCGTCCAGGAGTTCCCGCTAGAAAATGCGAAAGCTGGAGTGAACCGCACATACTGGAATCTGCGCCACAGTGGCGCAACGCCCCGGCGCGGTGGTGATGAAGGTCGTTCCGGCCGCAACATGGGTGCACCGGCAGTTCCCGGCACATACACCGCAACGGTGATCGTCGGCGACAATGTTCTTCAGGGCAGCACCACGTTCGAGTTACGCGGCGACCCGAGAATCACAACAATGTCGCAACGAGACTACCAGGCTTGGCACGACGCGTCGCAATCATTGCTCGACATGTTGTCCGAGGCAAACCAGATGATGGATCAGATGGTAGGCCTGCAAACGCAGCTCGGGAATCTGAAGGAGAACGTGGGCGACGCTGACGTGGCCGATTTAGATGCCGTGAACGCACAGATAGAGACGGCTGCCGAACAACTGAGTGAGTTCGACAACAAGATGCAGCGGCCGCCTCCGCAAATGAGCTACCGTCAGTACCCACGCCTCAGCGACGAGATCGGCAGGTTGATGAGCAGCGTGGCCGGTGCACAAGCACGGCCCACCGAGGCCCAAATGACAGTTGTCGGTGAACTCGAGGTTGAGCTAGCTGAGCGTCGGGGGGAACTGCAGGGGATCATCAATGGTGCCATCCGCGAGCTGAACCAGATGCTGGGCAACCTGCCGGCGATCGTGGTGCCGAGCGCAGGGTTGATACCTTAGCACCAGAACAGAAATCGTCTGTGCTACAAACGGTGGTAGCCGATCGTCGGCTCCCACCGTGAGTGCATAGAGCTCGAGTTGCTAAACGAGGAGGACTCAAATGGACAACGGGCAACGAGAAACGGTTCTCACCCTCAAGGATCGATACCTCAGGGGTCAACTCAATCGCAGGCAGTTTGTCGACTGTCTGACTCGTGTTCTGGGTAGCACAACAGCGGCTATGGCGGTGCTTCCTCTCGTGGGATGTGAATCATCCGGCAATGAAGAGAATCAGGCGGATGTTCAGCTGACCATCTCCGAGGCGGAGTGGAGTGTAGACGGAGTTGATATGAAGGGTTACATGGCGCGGTTACCCGACGGTGGGCGACTCCCGGCGGTGATCGTGATATCCGAAAATCGTGGGCTGAACGCTCACATCGAAGACGTCACTCGCCGTATGGCGAGTGAGGGTTTTCTGGCCATGGCACCCGACATCCTCTCTCCAGTTGGCGGGACCCCCGCCGATGAGAATCGAGCACGAGAATTGATGGGGGAACTCAATCCCGAGGAGACGTTGCCCCGGTTGGCGGGGGCGGTACCGTTCCTCGCCGAACACCCTGAATCGACCGGCAAGGTCGGAGCCATCGGATTCTGCTGGGGCGGCGGTTATGCGAACCAACTAGCCGCCGCTGGCACTTCGCTGAATGCGGTGGTTCCATACTACGGGCGTCAGGTTCCGGTGGAACAGGTTCCAAACATCACCGCGCCGCTGTGCCTCCACTACGCTAGCGATGATGAGCGCATCAATGCCGGTATCGCTGACTACGAGGCTGCACTTCAAGCCAACAACAAGACCTACGAACTGTACATGTACGAGGGTACACGCCACGCCTTCAATAACGACACAGGTGAGCGTTACAACCGGGAGGCTGCTGAGTTGGCGTGGAGTAGGACGGTTGAGTTTCTGAGGAGGCACCTGACAGAATGAATGTCCAATGTCCATCAAGGAATATCCAATGTCCAAGTGCGTTCCACTTCATCATTGGACATTCCTTGTTGGATTTTCAGACTTCTTCTTCCCTCACAGCGGCCCCTTCGTATTACTCCATACAACATCTCTTGAACTTGAGCCCCGAGCCGCATGGGCAGGGATCGTTCCGTCCCACGGATTGCCGATCAACCGTCCCTTCCCCGCGCGCGGCTGCCATCAGCTGGTCCGGCGACGCACCTGATTTCCACAGTGGCAGGAGTCTCTCGAACACCGGGCGGCAGTGTGTGAAGAAACTCTTGAAACCCTCACACAGGTAGTTGAGGCCCGACTCGCCATCCGGCGACGATATGAAACGGTCTTTCGGACATCCTCCATTGCACATGTCGAGGACTTCGCACTCCTTGCAGAAACGCGGGAGTGAATCGCGTTTGCGGTTACCGAATTCTTCGTGAGTGCTGCCATACAGCAGTTCGGCGAGACTAGTTTCTAGGATGTTCCCCAGGAGGTGGTCGTTATCCACGAAGTGGTCGCACGAATACAAATCGCCATTGTGTTCGAGCGCCGGAATGTCGCCGCAAGTCTGCCTGAAGATGCAGAGCGCATGTTCGAGCCCGCGCACCGGTCTCGCCGCTTCGTCAAAGTTCTGGATGAGAATGCGTCCGATGTCGTTTCGTATCCACTCGTCGAAGATCGTGTTCAGAAACTCACCGTAGTCCGCTGCGGGAACTGACTTTGGCCCTTCTGCCTCGTCACCGCGATCGATGTGCTGCACCAACGGCAGAAACCCGACAAACGCAGCCCCGATCTCTTTGAAGAACCGGTAAACCCGCGCCGGTTCTCGTACGTTTGTTTCGTTGACCACACAGAGAATGTCACACGGTACGCCGTGCTTGCAGAGCAGGCTGTATCCATGCATAACCCGTTTGTGCGTTGGCTTCTGGTTCTTGGAAACACGGTAGCGGTCGTGCAAATCGGCAGGTCCGTCGAGGCTGAGACCGACAGCGAAGCCTTCACCCGCAAGGAAGTCGCACCACTCTCCATTCAGGAGAGTACCGTTAGTGACCAGTGCGTTGACGATTCGTCTAGAGGGGGACGCGTGTTTTCGTTGCAGTTCAACAATGCGACGAAAGTAGTCAACACCTAGTATCGTTGGCTCGCCGCCGTGCCAGGAGAACCGTATGACATCTCCTGGGGAGAGTTCGATGTGCTGGATTATGTATTCCTCCAGCAGATCGTCGTCCATCTTGAAAGCGCGCGTGCCAGGGTACAGCGTTTCTTTCTCTAGGTAGTAGCAGTAACGGCACTCCAGATTACAGACAGCTCCGCCGGGTTTGGCGAAGATCTGGAATTCGCGCTTGACCGACATTCGTCGATCCTACGGCACCGGCGCTTCAGGAAACAGTGAAACGAGTACGTAGTTGTCGGTTCTCAGATACTGAACAGCCGCAGCCCGTATCTTATCAACGGTCAACGCATCGATCAGATCATAGGAGATGAGAGATCGCGGATCGGTACCGTACTGATCCGCAAACGCCAACTGTGAGACCCAGAAGCTATTTTCTCTGAGATTTGTCTCTCGCGCCCGCCTCTGAATCTCCCTGACGTTGCTCACATCGTCAGGGTCCGGCCCGGAATCCTTGAACGCCTCAATCTCGCGGAATACGACCTCGGTCAATTCCTCAACGCGGTCTGGCGCAGACCCAAAAGTGATCCGCAGACCGTAGCTCTCATCGGGATACTTGTCGTAGGATGCTGACACGCCAACGCCATAGGTTCCACCCAACTCCTCGCGAAGAACGTCGTGGAGCCGATTCTCCAGGATGCTGGCTAGAGAGCGAATGACATGACGGTTCTCTGCAGTGTAGCGGAAGGGCCCCGTGAAGATCACCTGGGTTTGGCTTTGCGGTTCTACCCCCTTGTAGACAACCTTTCTCACGACACCCTCCGGCGGATCGATTCCAACATCACGCCAGTTTTCCTCGCGGCTTATGGAAGGCAAACCGCCGAGATAGGTCTCCACCAACGGTCTGATCGAATCCAAAGAAAAGGCCCCGACGAAGACGAATGTAAAGTCGCCGGCGTCGGCAAAACGATCGAGATAGAAGTCGAATGATGTGTTCAGGTCGACTTCATCAAACAGCTCTGCAGATAGCGGTCTAGCCCTGAAATGACCCTGCGCCATCGTCACTTGAATCGTATCACTGAATGCCGCTTGCGGACTCGCGCTGCGGTTGGCCAGGAACCCCTGCAGCTGCGAGCGAAATGCCAAAAACGCAGTGCTGTCCTTACGAGGCTCGGTGAAATAGAGATAGATGAGCTGGAACATTGTTTCGATGTCGTCAGGTGAAGCCGCTCCCGAAACGCTCTCGTATAGCGATGAGATGCTCGGGTTCACGTTGACCGCTTTTCCTACGAGGACCTTCTGAAGATCTATCAAACTGAATGCACCAAGTCCCCCCTGTCCGACAACGTCACTGGCTGCGAACGCAGAAACGTAGTCTTCGTCAGACGCCAGTGAGGTTCCGCCAGGGCTGTAGGACCTGAACAGAATTTCA
>CAYTDU010000488.1:0-4625 GCA_964436395.1 uncultured Gemmatimonadaceae bacterium
GGCCACACCAACACTGTGACAGTTGAGTTAGACGGACGGGAATGGTCCGTAGACACTGGCTTCATTGTCTACAATGAGCACAACTACCCGAACTTCACCAAGTTACTTGCCACCCTTGGCGTCGATACTCAACCGAGTACGATGAGTTTCAGTGTTCGCTGCGACAGG
This sequence comes from uncultured Gemmatimonadaceae bacterium, assembly GCA_964436395.1. Taxonomy (GTDB): domain Bacteria; phylum Gemmatimonadota; class Gemmatimonadetes; order Gemmatimonadales; family GWC2-71-9; genus JBDGYW01. Next base: position 169 of record CAYTDU010000488.1, read on the forward strand.
ACCGGCCTCGAGTACAACGGCTCAACCATTCGACAACTATTTGTTCAGAAGCGGAATCTTCTCAGGCCTTCCTTCTACCGCATGATCCGAGACATCCTGCGTTTCAACCGAGAGGCCGTGCGGTTGGCTAAGGAATCTGATTCTACTCCGACGCTTGGCAGCTTTCTCGAGAGTGGTGGCTACTCGGAAGGTTTCGTGCATCACTATCTGGTTCCCATGGGATCCGCGATCTGGTCGGTCCCCGCGAACCAGGTGCTCGAGATGCCTACAGACTTCTTTGTCCGCTTCTTCGACAATCACGGTATGCTCACCGTGAACGACCGCCCCGAATGGCGAGTGATTCGGGGCGGATCGAAGATGTACGTCGAAAAGCTCACGAGTGCGTTTGCCAACCGCATTCGCTTGAATACTCCGGTGAGCAAGATCGTGCGCTATGACGATCGCGTGGAGGTGGATCGTGAGGTATTTGACCAGGTCGTTCTTGCCTGCCACAGCGACCAGGCTCTGAGGATCCTGGGCGATGCAACTCGACTCGAGCGCGAGATTCTGGGGGTTTTGCCGTATCAGGAAAATGAAGTGGTCCTCCACACCGACACTTCGTTGCTACCTCGTGCCCGCAAAGCTTGGGCGGCATGGAACTACTTGATGCCGCCGGGCTCGAAAGACGCAGTCAAACTCACGTATGACATGAACGTGCTGCAGTCACTGGCCGCACCACACACTTTCTGCGTCTCGCTGAACGCTACGGAACTGATCGATCCATCAAAAATCTTGTTCAGCACCCGGTACCACCACCCGATCTATACGGTGGCAGGCACGGAAGCCCAACAACGGCACGAGGAAATCAGCGGCCAAAACCGCACACACTATTGCGGTGCGTATTGGGGCAACGGCTTTCACGAAGACGGTGTGAATAGTGCGCTGGCAGTAGGCAGGGCGTTTGGTGTGTCGCTATGAATAGCTGCATATACCGAGGAACCGTGCGCCACCGTCGGTTCGGGCCGGTGGAGCACACGTTTCGATATCCTCTCTTCATGATGTACCTCGACCTGGACGAGTTGCCTGAGATCTTTGACGGCAAACTACTGTGGTCCGCCCGGCGGCCGGCGATTGCCTGGTTCCGGCGCGCCGATTACCACGGCGAGCCCTCAGTGCCGCTGACGCAGGCGGTACGCGATACAGTAGAAGGTCACACAGGTGTTCGACCGCAAGGGCCGATACGCGTACTAACTCACCTACGTTACTTCGGCTATGTCATGAACCCCGTGAGCTTCTACTATGTGTTCGACCGCGCCGGTACGACCATGGAAACTATCGTCGCGGAAGTCAACAACACTCCGTGGGACGAGCGCCACGCGTACGTGCTATCCGCCGACAGGAACGAGGGATCAGGGGACAAGAAGCGATATCGGCTGGAGAAGGAGTTTCACGTTTCGCCTTTCATTGATATGGACACGAAGTACGACTGGCGGTTCACGGAGCCGGGACGTGGAATCGTGGTTCACATGGAGAACCTCACCGATACGGGCAGGCTTTTCGATGCAACCCTGGTAATGAATCGACAAGAGCTGACCGGCAAGTCGCTGAGGCGCGTGCTGATGCGTTTTCCCTGGATGACCGCCCGTGTGGTCACCGGCATATACTGGCAAGCCCTTCGCCTATACCTGAAGCGTGTGCCGTTCTATACACACCCCGCGAAACGAGAGGTGAAACCGTGTTGAACAGAGTCGCGAAGCGGGCGGTGATAGGTCGTTTGAACCAACTCGACGAAGGCAAGCTGATGGTCGAGATGCCCGACGGTGTGAAGCAGTTCGGCGGTGGAGGTAATCCGACCGTGACTGTTCGGATACGCGATGACGGGTTCTTCCCGGCTCTAGCGTTTGGAGGTCACCTGGGCGCAGCGGAAGCCTATGTGGACGGCGTGTGGTCTACCGACGATCTCACGGGTTTGGTGCAACTCTTCCTCAGAAACCGTGAGGTCATGGAGGGATTGGAAACCGGTCTCGCCAGGTTTGTACAACCATTGCGTGCTTTCGCACATGCGTTGAACCGGAACACGCGCAAGGGCTCTAGGCGCAACATTGCGGCTCACTACGACCTGAGCAACGATTTCTTCGCGTGCTTCCTCGACGAAACCATGACGTACTCGTGTGGTTTCTTCGAGCGTCATGACAGTTCGCTGCGGGATGCGTCGATTGCCAAATACGAGCGGCTGTTTCAAAAGCTCGAACTCCAGCCGGAAGACCATCTAGTGGAAATCGGAACGGGTTGGGGTGGTTGTGCAATACATGCGGCACGCGAGTACGGGTGCCGAGTTACGACGTGCACGATATCAACCGAACAGCATCGTCTCGCTACCGAACGAGTTGAGAAAGCAGGACTGTCGGGTCGAATATCGGTGATCTTGAGCGACTACCGAGACCTGGAGGGCACCTTCGACAAGCTCATCTCCATCGAGATGATCGAGGCGGTGGGACATCACTATTTCAAGACCTTCTTCGAGAAGTGCGCGAACCTGTTGAAGCCCCACGGCAAAGCCGCAATCCAAGCGATCACGATCCAAGACAGATACTACGAGCAGGCCCGCCGCGAAGTCGATTTCATAAAACGCTACATCTTCCCTGGAAGCTGCATGACTGCCGTTTCAGTGCTTGCAGAGGCGGCACGGGATACAGATTTGCGACTGGTTCATCTCGAAGACATCACACCGCACTACGCTGAGACTTTGCTTAGGTGGCGGAAGAACTTCCTGAGCAATTGGGATCAGATCCGGGACCTCGGTTTCTCTGAGGAGTTCCGCAGACTATGGGAGTTCTACTTCTGCTATTGCGAGGGTGGGTTCCGTGAGGCGGTACTTGGCGACGTGCAGATGTTGTTTGCCAAACCTCGAGCTTCGGGTCAGGTGGGTGGCATCGCCAATGCGCGGGAGGTGAAGGCAGCATGATCAGCTTGGTTCTAGTCTGTTGGGCAGTGCTCGCGGTAGCGCTCGCGCTCCTATGGGCGCGGCAAATCAAGACAAAGGACGCGACCAGTGTGGACGTTGCATGGTCGGGGGGGCTTGGGTTTCTAGCACTAGTCTATCCATGGTTCTCAGATGGATCGGTGACGATCAGAGTGCTCGTGGGAGCACTTGGTGCCGTTTGGGCGCTGCGGCTCGCCTGGTATCTCTTCACCGATCGTGTGTTGAAGGCAACGGAGGAAGACGGAAGATACCGCGCCATTCGCCAACACTTCGGTTCGAAGGCAAACCTGTTCCTGTTTTTCTTCTACCAAGGACAAGCAGCGGTAGCCGTATTGTTCTCACTACCCATGCTCGCCGCGATGTCACGCGGCAAGCTCGATGTGTGGACGACGCTCGGCGTAGCCGTTTGGTTCATTGCAGTTGTTGGTGAGACCATTGCAGACAAACAACTGGCCCGGTTCCGCGCTGACCGGGCGAACCGTGGTCAGGTATGTCACGACGGCCTGTGGCGCTACTCCAGACACCCCAACTACTTCTTCGAATGGGTGCATTGGTGGGCATACGTGTTGATTAGCCACGGCGCACCACTCTCATGGATTGGCCCCGTCGGTATGCTCGTGTTCCTGTTCAGGCTCACCGGCATTCACTACACCGAAAACCAGGCGATCAAGAGCCGGGGAGAACTCTATCGTGAATATCAACGCACGACCAGCGTATTCTTCCCGTGGTTCCCCAAGAGGTCGACATGAGTGTCTCGGTCGGACTCAATCTCGCGGAGAGAGGGTGGCTGCCGACTGCTATAGAGCGTTTCGGCATAAGAGGTCTCTTGCGCCAGCGGATATCCGATCTCGGCAGCGAAGGAGCAGAGGAGAAGCTGATCGAAAAGCTCCTTCAGAGCCCGATCGCACTCGAGACCGATACTGCAAACGAGCAACACTACGAGTTGCCTCCTGAGTTTTTCGACATCGTGTTGGGTCCGCATCTCAAATACAGCTCGGCTTACTGGCCAGATGGCGTTGCTGACCTCGGTGCGGCCGAAGAACGCATGCTGGAACTAACATGCGCTCGCGCCGAACTCGAAGACGGAATGGATATCCTCGAACTCGGTTGTGGTTGGGGATCCTTGTCACTGTTTTTGGCCAATCGCTATCCCGACAGCAGAATCACCGTGGTGTCAAACTCCGCACCGCAAAGGCGGTTCATCGAGTCTCGGGCACCCGACAATCTCTCGGTGATTACGGCTGACATGAACGACTTCACGATAAACGAGAAGTTTGACCGCGTCGTCAGCATTGAGATGTTCGAGCATATGCGGAACTACGGAGAGCTGTTCAAGCGTATCGCCGGTTGGACGAAGCCGGACGGTAAGCTCTTCGTGCATGTGTTCTGTCATAAGAACCACTCGTATGAGTTCGAGACGGAGGGCGCAGGCAACTGGATGGGTCGCTACTTTTTCACCGCCGGTCTCATGCCGTCTTTCGATCTACTCACGAGG
>CAYTDU010000489.1:0-4624 GCA_964436395.1 uncultured Gemmatimonadaceae bacterium
ACTCTTGGCCGAGAGTGGCCAAGACGACCTCAATACGTTTTCAATCGGTTTCGAAACCGTCGGTGGTGAAGTCGGCAGCGAGTTCCCGTACTCCGACGTCGTGGCTGAGCGGTTCGGAACAAGGCATCACAAGATCGAAGTGGAGTCGTCTCGAGCACTCTCCTCGCTCGGTGAGTGCGTAGCGGCAATGAGTGAACCGATGGTTAGCCACGATTGCATCGGTTTCTACCTCTTGAGTGAAGAAGTATCCCGTCACGTGAAGGTTGTGGAGAGCGGGCAGGGCGCGGACGAAGTGCTTGCCGGCTACGATTGGTATCCGCCGCTCATGCAAAGTGATAGGGCGGTGGATGACTACGCCAGTGTGTTCTTCGACCGCGAACACTCCGAGTTCGTCGAAGCGATTAACCCCCGTTTCGTAAATGGAGACAGCAGCCGCACCTTCGTGGAAGACCACTTTTCCAACATCAAGGCCGCCCGGACGATCGACAAGGCTTTACACCTAGACACAACGGTCATGCTGGTCGATGATCCGGTTAAACGTGTCGACAACATGACGATGGCTTTTGGTTTGGAAGCGCGGGTACCCTTCCTCGACCATGAGTTGGTGGAACTCTGTGCGCGTATCCCGCCCCGGCACAAAGTCTCGAACGGTGGCAAATATGTGCTCAAGCAGTTCGCAAGGTCAGTGATCCCGGAAGAGGTCATAGACAGACCCAAGGGCTACTTCCCGGTACCTGCACTCAAGTACCTGCGCGGTGAATACCTCGAGTTTGTGCGAGACGTCTTACATCAACCTTCGGCCCAAAGTCGGGAACTTTTCAACCCGGCGTATGTCGCCGCTCTGATGGAACAACCCGACGCTCACATCACCCCACTCAAAGGCTCGAAGCTGTGGCAGGTGGCACTGCTGGAGTCCTGGTTCCAGACACACGGCATCTGAAAGGCAAATCAATGACGTACCGGAGCAACATCAGTCACAGGATCGATCGGATTGGGGGAGCGTCAGTACGCAACTGGGAGACGCCGAGCGGTGAGGCTGCGGAAGTGATGGATTCAGAAGTAGTGCTGGAAATGGGATGGGGACGACTGATATTCGGGCACACGTTTCAGTCGAACGAGCAACTGGCAGAGACTCTTCTTGCGGAGCGCGATGGTGAGAGGGACATCTCCCTCTATATCCGTGACCCTCACGTACTGCTGTCGTTGGCACCGTCTGAGTTGTTCCTCGACCCATCGCACACATACCGCATGTGGTCCTATAGATACCGGCCAGCCAGCGAGATAAACAAACGTGTGAGAATAAGACGTTTGGAAACCGAATCTGACGCCGCCGAGGCAAACCGGATTTGGGCCACTCGGCACATGATAGAGTCGGATCCCGAGTTCATGTTGGACGAGCACGCATCGAAGCTGCGCACGTACCTGGTTGCCGAGACTCAGGAGGCCAGCGGTCTCATAGGAGTCGTAGTTGGAGTGGACCACGTTGAAGCGTTCAACGATCCGGAGAACGGCAGCAGTCTGTGGTGTCTAGCGGTGGATCCAAAGACATCAATCCCCGGGGTTGGAGAGGCGCTCGTTCGTCACCTCGTTGAGCACTACTTCGCTCGGGGCCGCGACTACGTCGATCTATCGGTGATGCACGACAACACTTTTGCGATAAAGCTGTACGAGAAATTGGGGTACCAACGTGTTCCGGTGTTCTGCGTGAAGCGCAAGAACCCCATCAATGAGAACCTGTTCATGGCGCCGCAACCCGATGCCAATCTGAATCCGTACGCACGGATTATCACTGATGAGGCAAGGCGAAGAGGTATCGCGGTTGAAGTACTCGACGAAGAGTTTGGGTATTTCCAGCTGACGATGGGTGGCCGATCGATAGTGTGCAGAGAGTCACTCACAGAACTCACATCTGCCGTCGCCTTCAGCCGTTGCGACGACAAGCGCCTGACGCACCGTGCGCTGGAGGATGCCGGGATCTCCGTTCCGGCCCAGCAAGTCGCCGGGGAGCCTGCTGCAAATCGAGAGTTTCTGGAGAAACACAAGAGAGTGGTAGTGAAACCGGCACGTGGTGAACAGGGAGCAGGGGTCTTTGTCGATATCAGCGATCCACAGGAGCTAGACCGAGCGATCGAAGCTGCGTCGCAATTCTGTAGCGACGTGATAATCGAGAGTTACGAGGAGGGCGACGACGTCCGAATAATAGTGATTGGCTCAGAAGTTGTTGCTGCCGCGGTCCGCAAACCAGCGCGCATAACTGGTACAGGCCAGCATACTGTGAAGGAACTGCTCGAGAAATACAATCGGCGACGTATGGCCGCGACGGGCGGGGAGAGTCATGTTCCTCTCGATACAGAGACGGAACGCTGCGTTCGGTTGGCTGGATACGAGATGGACTCGGTGCTTCCAGCAGGTGAAGCGCTCACAGCTCGAAAAACTGCGAACCTGCACACTGGTGGGACAATCCATGATATCACGCCCAACCTTCACCCGGAGTTGCGGGCTGCCGCGGTCAACGCAGCGAACGCAATAGGCATACCGGTGACCGGCCTGGATCTGGCCGTGCCGGATCTTGAAGGCCCGGACTACGCAGTAATCGAAGCCAACGAGCGTCCTGGACTCGCAAACCACGAGCCGCAGCCCACTGCGGAGCGATTCATTGATCTGCTCTTTCCCGAAACGGTGGCAACACCGGAAGACGCCCTCACTGTTGCGGAGAGCGCATGACTCTTCTCGAGGTGGATAGCGGTTACTTGCTCAGCATGTTGCTTGAGCTGTTGGAGATCCCTAGCCCTTCGGGTTACACCGACAGCATAGTGCATCGCGTGGGCGAAGAGTTGACACGCCTGAAAATAGACTTCGAACTGACCCGACGGGGCGCTATCCGCGCCAACCTCGCAGGCGAGCAAAACAGTCCCGATCGGGCGGTTGTGGCCCACCTGGACACGCTGGGGGCAATGGTATCTGCGTTAAAGCCGAACGGAAGACTGGCTGTGTACCCTGTTGGTACCTGGTCCGCGCGGTTCGCAGAAGGTGCGAGAGTCTCGGTGCTCACTGATGGCGGCCCGCGCCGCGGCACGATATTGCCGTTGTTGTCATCCGGTCATGTGTTCGGTGATGAGATTGACAAGCAGCCGGTTGCATGGGAAAACGTCGAGGTCCGCGTCGACGAGCGGGTTGCGTGCGACAGGGAGTTGAGCGAGGCCGGATACTCCGTGGGTGACTACGTCGCCATCGACGCGCAACCCGAGATAACGGAGAACGGCTTCGTCGTGTCGCGCCACCTCGACGACAAAGCGGGTGTTGCGGTACTACTCGCGGCAGTGAAGGCTTTGTCCACATCAAAGGTGGTGCTGCCCGTTGACTGTCACGTGCTCTTTACGATCTCGGAGGAGGTGGGTTCGGGGGCGTCGGCGCTCCTGCACCAGGACGTCGCGGAAATGGTGATTGTCGACAACGCGACACCGGCTCCGGGCAAGAACTCCAATGAGTACGACGTACATATCGCGATGATGGACGGTTCTGGCCCGTTCGACTATCACCTGAGCCACAAGCTCATCGATCTGGCCAGCGACAACGCGATCCCGGTTCGACGGGAAGTGTTTCGCTACTACCGAAGTGATGCGGCCACGGCTGTTGAGGCTGGGAACGATATCCGCACGGGACTCGCGGCTTTCGGAGTCGACGCCTCGCACGGTTGGGAGCGGACACACGTAGCCGGTTTGCTGAACCTGGCGAGGCTCATTGCGCTCTACATACGGTCAGAACCGACATTCGAGCGCGACAAGCTCGAACTCGGTCCCTTGAAGGGCTTCCCGGATCAACCCGTATGAGTGAGATGATCTGGAATATTCGGTGACTTTGAGAATACGAGCATGATCGATGTTGAGATAGAAGAATGACAAGAGGCACGACGCTTCTATGACGCATGTGATAGCTACTGACGGCGAACGTATTGAAAGAACCATCAGGAAGTTCAGAAAGAAAGTTGAACGGGCTGGAATACTATCGGACTTCAGGCACAAGCGGCACTACTTGAAGCCGAGTGCGGCGAGGAGAGCGAAATCCGCCGCCGCACGGCACCGGCGCGCACGCCGAAAAAGACAACTTGAAACGAAACAGGTCGCAAGACGCCGGCTCGTAAAATGGGGATAGAGAAATGCCATCACTAAGGATGCGTGGGCCGTACATACTCGAGGAGGATGTAGTCGACGAAAAGGTTACAGAAAGATCGCCAGGGAACTACGCATTGGGTGAGTGCAGAGACGATGGCGCCTTCAGAGTCGGATACATTGGCCGTTCAGATTCTGACATCAACGGTACCCTGAAATCATGGGCGACCAGAGACGGTGCCGCGTCGCTATTCAAGTTCAGCTACGCCACTTCGGCTCAGGCGGCCTTTGAAAAGGAGTGCGCGCAGTACCACGATTTTCGCCCACCAGGTAAACATGTGCACCCCGTTCCGCCAGCAGGCAAGAACTGGCGCTGCCCATTTTGTGGCACACCCAAAGGCTCGGAGTAGGCAGGTGGATCATGTCGGCAGTTTCTGAGACATCTGGGCCAAAGACCGATTCTCAACGCCGCAGTGTTGCCAAGGAGCGGCTTCGTGACAGAAGTAGATCAATCG
>CAYTDU010000490.1:0-4608 GCA_964436395.1 uncultured Gemmatimonadaceae bacterium
AAGGCCAGGCCGCCGCCGCCCGTAACCAACAGCGCCTGGAGCGCCGCCTTGCGCGATGTCAGCTTGTCATGGTCGAAGCCGATCAGCAGGTAGGATGTTATGCTGGTCAGTTCCCAGAAGACGAAGAGCGCGATGAGATCGTCGGCCAGCACCACGCCGAGCATCGAGCCCATGAACGCCGCCAGGACGGGGTAGAAGCGCCCGCCGCCGCCGTGTTTGTGCATGTAGGCGCCTGAGTACGCAAACACCAGCGCGCCGATCCCGGTGATCAGCAGGGCGAACAGCAGCGACAGACCGTCCAGCCGGAAAGACAGCTCGATGCCCCAACGCGGCACCCAAGGCCAGGATTCGAGCATCGCCGGCGGAGGACCGGGGGCGGCCGGTTCCGGCTGCAGCGGGCTCAGTTCCGGCAGCCTCTGCAACAGCATAACGAACACGCCGGCCGGGACCAATGCCAGCACCGGGCCGGTCCGGCGGCCCAGCCACTGGTGCACCGGCAGCGCGATCAATGCTAGTACGAAACACACTCCGACGGCCAGCAGCATGGTGTTCGACGCTCCGGTTGTGAGGTGATTCCCGAAAACGGTCGCAATGGAATCGCAGTAGAAACCTGCTATCGCCCTGGCGAAGTAAAACCAGGGGAAAGGAGCGTGTCCAGCGTATCAGCGCATAGCTTCAATCGGCTCCAATCTCGCGGCCCGTGCGGCTGGCAAGAGGCAGGAAGCCCCGGCCGCGCGCCCGCGGTCATTGACCCGGTGGAGGCGGTTCGGCGGGAGGCCTGAACCAATATCCAATATCCAACAAGGAATTTCCAATGTCCAACGGTAGGTAGGGTGAGTTTCCGTTGGATGTTGGCTGTTGCTTGATGGACGTTCTGAGTTCACCTGCATTACTGCAGAGTCGTGCCCGTCGTGATAGCCGCCCGCCTGCCCGCCTGCCCGCCCTGAAACCCAACTCAACTGCCAAACGTATACGTAAAATACTGATACCAGTATTTCTCTGATACAGGAGTCGTGCATGTCGTCCTCGCAGAGCCAGTCGCCCGAAGCGAAACTGCCGCTCAAGCCCGCCGATTTTCACATCCTTTTGGTGCTCTCGAAGCAGGATCTACATGGCTACGGGATCATGCAGGAGGTCGAGGCCGAGTCCGACGGTCGAGTGCGGTTGGAAGTCGGCAGCATGTACAGGCTTATCGCACGTTTGACGGATGAGGGCCTCATCACCGAATCCGGCCGCGACAGCCACGAAAGGCGCAGGTACTATCGGATCACTGAGTTCGGCAAGCGAGTGGCGAAGCTGGAGGCGCAGCGCCTGGTGGATGTGGTGAGCGTTGCGCGGCGATACAACCTGCTCGGCGACGGAGACCGATCGTGAGCGGGCTGTCGAGGCCTCGGTCCTTGCGGGCACTGGAGTGGGTGTTGCGTCTGTACCCGCGCCGCTTCCGCGCCACGTACGGCGACGAGGTGCTGGAGGTGCAGGAGGCGCGCTTCCAAGCCAGCCTCGAGAAAAGAAACCGCGCGGCGGCAGCGGCAGGCCTGGTTCGAGCCGTCTTCAATATGGCGGTAGGCGCGCTGCCAGAGCACGTTCGGGAGTATCGATTCCGCAAGGGGTTGCGGAGTGGCACGAATGCATTGGATGGTGCCGGCCGAGGAGATCCCAAGGTGTATACGATTTTTCGTGGCGCCCGCTTCGCGTTTCGCGGTTTCGCGAGGCAACCGGGCTTCACTCTCGTAGCTGTCGTGACTTTGGCGCTCGGCATCGGCGCGAACACGGCGATCTTCAGCCTGGTTAACGGCATCCTCCTCAAACCGCTTTCGTTCGAACAACCGGACGAGTTGGTGGGAATCTGGCATACGGCCCCGGGGCTGGGTGTCGACGAAGCCAACCAGGCGCCGGCATTGCACTTCACCTATCTAGACGAGGGACGGTCCTTTTCGGAAATCGGCATGTGGGACAATGGCTCGGCCTCGGTCACCGGTCTGGACGAACCGGAGGTCGTGCAGATCATGCAGGTAACCGAGGGCACCTTCCGCGCCCTTCGGCTGCAACCGCTGCTTGGACGGCTCTTCAGCTCTGAGGATGACAGCCCCGGTTCTCCGCTGACCGTCGTGCTCAGCTATGACTATTGGCAAACGAGGTTCGGGGGGGACCCTGGCGTATTGGCAACGACGGTCAATGTGCAGAGTCGCCCTCGCGAGATCGTCGGCGTGCTGGGAGCGGATGTACGATTCCTCGATTACGATCCCGCGCTATACCTCCCGTTTCAGTTCGACCGATCGCAACTATCCTTCGGCGACTTCAGCTACAATGGGCTCGCCCGCCTTGCGCCGGGCGTATCGCTGGAGCAGGCGAACGCCGACGTGGCCCGCATGATCCCGATGGCGCCGGACAAGTTCCCCGGGGGTGTCACCATCGAGATGCTGCAGCAGACGAGGTTCGGCCCCAACATCAGGCCCCTGAAGGTAGATGTGGTGGGGGATGTTGGAGAGGTGCTCTGGGTGTTGCTGGGCACGGTGGGGATGATACTCCTGATAGCGTGCGCCAATGTGTCGAACCTGTTCCTGGTTCGCGCCGAGGCGCGGGAAAAGGAGATGGCGGTGCGGACTGCGCTGGGAGCGGGCCGATCGCGGATCGCCGGGGAGTTCTTGAGTGAAAGCCTGCTGCTCGGTGTCTTGGGTGGGCTATGCGGTGCAGCGCTGGCATACGCCGGCCTGGAGCTGCTGCGGTCGCTGGGGCCCGCTGAGCTGCCACGCCTTGGCGACGTTACGCTCGACTTACGGGTGCTGCTCTTCACGCTGGTTTTGTCGCTGCTCTCTGGAGTGTTCTTTGGGATGTTCCCGGTCATCAAGTACCGCAGGGCACCGTTGGCCAACGCCCTCAAAGAGGGAGGACGGGGTGGAAGTTCCGGCAGGGAGAAGCATCGGGCCAGGAACACACTGGTCGTGGCCCAAATGGCTCTCGCTCTGCTATTGCTGGTGGGTTCGGGCCTCATGATTAGAAGCTTTCAGGCGCTTCGGAACGTAGATCCGGGTTTCCGGAACGGTGAAGAAGTGCTGCTGGTTCGTCTGGCGATCCCCGAGGCGCAGATAGAAAACCCGATAGAAGTTGCTCGGACTCACCAGCTTCTGGCGGAACGCATCGGCCGGATCCCGGGGGTCAGCAGCGTGGGAAGCTCCAGCTCGGTTGTCTTGGACCGCTGGGACTCCAACGACGCGGTCTGGGTAGAGGGTTTCCCGGTTCCCGAGGGGCAGATCCCCGAACTCAGGCGCATGAAGTGGGTGTCGAACGACTACTTCGAGACGATGCAGATTCCCCTCGTGGCCGGCCGGACGCTGGAGTGGAGAGACTCATACGAGCTGAACAGGGTCGTGATGGTGACCGAGAATTTCGCCAGGGAGTTTTGGGACTCTCCCGACGACGCGCTCGGCAAACGTATCTCGACCGGCATCGGCCCGGGAGAATGGTATGAGATCGTGGGCGTGAGCGGCAACGTCCGCGACGACGGGTTGGATCGCGATGCGGTGACCGTGGTTTACTGGCCGATGATGACCGGAAACCTTTGGGCGGGCATCGAGAGCGACCCGGAAGAGATCAGCATTCACCGCTCCCAGAACTACGTCATCAGGAGCAGCCGCGTCGGTTCCGCCGAATTCCTGACCGAAGTCCGGCAAGCAATCTGGTCGGTGAACTCTAGCCTGCCGCTGGCGGGAATCGGGACGATGAACGAATTACTCGGGCGTTCCATGGCTCGCACATCGTTCTCGCTCGTCATGCTGGGTATCGCCGCGGCGGTAGCGCTGATACTCGGTACGATCGGCATCTACGGGGTGATCAGTTACATCGTGAGCCAGCGCACCCGGGAACTCGGCGTGCGGCTGGCGCTCGGCGCAAACGCAGGGGACGTGAGGAACATGGTGCTGAAGCACGGGCTGATCCTGTGCGCCGTTGGTGTATCGCTCGGGCTGGTGGCCGCATTCGGGCTCACACGCCTCATGGAGGCCCTGCTCTACGGAGTCAATCCGACCGACCCGCTGACATTCGGAGCGGTTTCGGTGTCGATCACGCTGGTGGCGCTTCTCGCCAGCTACATCCCTGCCGCGAGAGCTGCCGGCATTGACCCGGTGGAAGCGATTCGGCGCGAGGTGTAGCGTAGAAGCCTAAAAGGCGAAGGCTCTGAATCCCACACCAAGCGTAAACTCGTTGGTGTTGTCGTCCGCTTCGAAGTCGCCGGATTTCGACGATTGGGATTCGACCGCGTAGGAGATCTTCGTTGCGAGGGCGATGTTCTTGGCCAGCATCAGGTCGATACCGGCCGACGCCTGGTAACGCGTCACCGAGTGGGCATAATCGTCGGATTGGGTTTCGCGGAAGAAGATGTTCGCCATCACAAAGGGGAATAGACTGCTGGTCGGTCGACCGAACCAAACGCCCACCGCCGGCCCGATCCCAAATGTGCTCGACGAGTTTTCTCCCCATGACGATGATGAAATGCTGAACGCGCCTCCCACCGCGAGGTGGGACACGACGAAATACATCACGTTGGGAATCAGCGTAGACGAGATACCCGTCCGGAGGAATCTCCTGCCCAGTGGTCACCGTCGTGACCTC
>CAYTDU010000491.1:0-4607 GCA_964436395.1 uncultured Gemmatimonadaceae bacterium
GCTACATACTATATCTAGCCAAACCCGATGCCTTTCAAGCCACTCCACGGTTTAAAAGGGTGCTACCATTGAAAGAGGTTGCCTTTTCAAGGATCAGATTTGGGTAGAAATGAAGGAGAGCATTGCCTATGCGCTTCATGCACGTTGCCGACGTCCACCTCGGCTACCAGCAGTACGGCCTCAAAGAGCGCTTCAACGACTTTAGCCGCGTCTTCCTGCACCTTGTTGACGAGGCAATTGCACAGCAAGTGGACTTTATCATGCTGGCCGGCCACCCCTGCCGTGTGCCTGGCGCTGCTCCGTGAGGTAGGGCAATTGCATTCTCGGTAGCAGTGGGGAACGCAAATCAAATATAGGGTCACTTGCGAGGATCAAACCCTGCAAATGCCTAAAAACCCGGTGGTGGTGGAGCGCCCGCCCTACAAAATTGGAGAATGCAATTGCCCTATCCGTGAGGTCTCAGCGGTTGACATTGCTTTCTTCGACCAGCCAACGACCAACCTGGACGATCACCGGCGCGACAACTTGGCCGAACAACTCTTGAACGTCAAAGGCTTCTCCCAGCTTTTCGTGATCAGCCACGATGATACCTTTGAGCGGGATACCGACAACGTGGTGCGGGTGGCCAAGGAGAACGGTGTTAGCCGGGTAGAGGTATGATGTTCCATCGAGAGAGAGTCATCTCACAGTGCGGTATGATGCCTTCCCGTACAACGTCGACCAGATCACAGGCTCACGAAACCCAGATTCGCTAGGCGGAAAAGCATAGCTTGGGTACTCACGTCATAGCAACGAGCGAGGTTCCTTAGAAACTTGTCATCGACCAAATCCATTTCACCAGCGTTCCCCAAATCGCGTTCAATGAAGCGTTGAGGCATCAAAAGCTCAGCAGCGAAATGGTTTGCCTCGCGTTCATCGGTGTCGATGCCCCGGCTTGAAAGGTCATCTCGGAACTTGACTCCGAACCTACGGTCGACGTGGATGTCATCAGATCCTGCAGCATGGAGTAAGAAATGCGCTAGTTCATGTGCAATCGTAAACCGCTGCCGCACCCCAGCGTGAGCCGAGTTCACACCGATGATTACTTCCGGCCCCTGGCGGAAAAGAAATCCAGAGATATCGCTGGCGTTATTGCTCCGTCTACGTACGAGAAGACCGCACGACTTCGCAATGTGCTCTACGGGGACAGGTGGCCGGTCGATCTCGTTTTCGTCGAGGAGCTGCTCAACGAGTCGCCGGATTCGTTTGCGTCGAATTGCCATCGTTCATTCTCCTCCTTCTGTGGTGGAAACCACCGATACTACCCACTCGCGTTCCCTCTCATCCAGGTCTTCCGGGATTTTTTCGGTTAGATCCTCCCGCGATTCGAGCTTCATCTCAGGCATTAGGTCCCTCACCTCCCTCCCGAGAGCTGATGCCATGTCGTAAAGCGTGTGCAGGAGAATGTGCTGGCGCCCTAGCTCGATATTCGTAACAGAGGTTCTCGAAAGGGAAATCAGAGAGGCCAACTCCGCCTGAGTTAGTCCCGCATCCTTCCGAGCTTCCCGAATTCGCTTACCGAGTTGAAGATAGAGTTCTCGTTGAGAATTGCCCATCGCTTCCACCATGTTTATATTGTATACTAATACGTGGCAGATGTCAATCACGCAAACTGTTTGCACAATAAACTTATTAGAGTATGTTGGTGAATTTGACAGCAGGGCAAATCCCGAGTATAATCCTCGAAATCTCGAGGCCAGCGCGTTTTAAGAGGCAACAGCTATGAGCGCGCCCGCTCAGAGGGGCCTCTATCCTGTCCGAATCGGCCCTTGCCGCTGACATATATTGATGAGGAGCATTCTATGGCAAATGTTCAGAAGCAGTTCGAAGAATTTCACGATCGCATCAAGCTGAAGCGCTTCGGGGAGAACGAGACGCTTCGCGAAAAACGGAACATTATCCGCGATAAGCTGGAGGATCGACTCCCCACGATTTTCGAGAAGTACGATGAAGAGTGTCCCGAGTTCTACTTCCTCGACCAGGGCAGTTATGAAATGGGGACAGGCACGAAGCAGCTCGACGGGGGAGACTACGACATCGATCAAGGTCTGTACTTCAAGGTCAGCACCGCTGACTATCCCGACCCCGTTGTTGTGAAGGAGCGTGTGCACAAGGCCCTCGACGGCCACACGGGCGACGTGCGGATCCGCCGACCCTGCGTGACTGTCTTCTACCAACACGACGGCGAGCCAATTTATCACGTCGATATCGCCGTCTATTCTGATGGATCTGAAAATCCAGACGGGAAGTCGAAGCTTGCCAAAGGCAGACAGAACTCGGCGGACGAGTATCGCTTTTGGGAAGTCTCGGACCCACAGACCCTCTCAGAGAAGATCTTCGACCGCTTCGAGGGGAATGACCGTGCACAGTTCCGCCGCATCGTTCGGTATCTCAAGCGGTGGAAGGATAAGAACTTCCCAACCGATGGTAATGCTGCCCCGCTGGGTATAGGTCTGACCGTTGCGACGTACGATGATCTCCAGCCGACCTATGCCGACGTGGTAGCCGGAAAGGCTGATGACCTGGCGGCGCTTCGCAATCTGGCACATGCCATCTCGAACCGATTCACCCTTACATGGGATGACGATGAGCAACTGTGGGTTCGCCGCCTCATCGTCAAACTGCCCGTTGAGCCCTGGAATGACCTCTTTGAACAGATGACCAATAACCAGATGGTGGATTTAGAGAGCAAGTTGGAGAAGTTGCTGGAGGCGCTCGATACAGCGATTGGCGAGGTTGATCCGCACGAGGCGTGCAAGAAGTTAGAGAAGGTATTCGGCGAGGACTTTCCAATTCCTGAGAAAGAGGAGACCGGCAAGCGGCACGCACCTGCCATCGTCTCCTCAAGCAACAGCGCCTGAGCGAACACGTGCAGGCAACAGATCGGCTTGATGTGGTGCTTGACGTAGTAGAAGAGCTCGGCTTATTCCACGCTCCGCGCCGCGTAGACGGCTCGAAGATTGGGGGTGCAGTGGCGCTTGATGGGCAGGTCCCCATCGAAGGACACTGTGTGACACTGCGGCTCGTGCTCGGTCCATCCTTCCCACTCGCGCTTCCCAAGTTTCTCCTCCGCCCATGGGACGCCCTCGGCTTCATCCCTCACGTTGACCAGAACGGACTCGTCTGTTTTGCTGATCCCGAGGGACTCGTTCTGAATCGGTGCCGGCCGGTTCAGATCGTACAGGAAGCGTTTCACCGTACAGTTCGCGTGCTCGCCGATGGTGTGACCGGGCGGAACACGGCTGATTTCGTCGATGAGTTCGAGGTGTACTGGAGCCGGCTGCCGGATGGCATAATGGCCTTATCTATGCTCGATCCATCCGACGAAGTCCGTCGCGTCATCATCGCCACGAACAAAGAGAGGCCCATGCACGTTGCGGAGAGTCAGAGTAATCTCTCAGCATTCTATAACGGGGCGAGTATTGGCGGAGAATTCACTCTGCAGAACGCACTGTACCTCCCCCTGGAACCCGAGACACTCATCATCCCACCCCGCCCCGACGGTCCATTCTGGGCCGTAGAGGAAGTGCGCCACGCGCTTCTTCCGGGTCTATCCACAACCAACCAAATGCGGCTCCGAAAACTGACGAAGGGGCGGGCTGGATTCAGGGAATACGTCATCGTGAAACTGCCTCGCCCCTCAGGTGGAGCCGCGCTGTTCGGCATCCTCTACGAGAGGGTTGGCGAACACCACCCCTTGCTCGAAGGAGGCACGGCTCGGCGATTGATCCCACTCCAACTGCGACGACTGGACCGGAGCTATCTCATTCAGCGTGGGGGTGGGACGACAGACCTCGCTTCAAAACGCGTTCTCCTGGCTGGTTGTGGCGCGGTTGGTGGATACCTCGCTTTCGAACTCGCACGTGCAGGCATACTCGGCTTGACACTCGTCGACCCGGACGTTCTTTTTCCCGAGAATAGCTATCGCCACGTTCTTGGCCGGCGGTATTGGTGGGTACAGAAAGTTAAGGCGCTCAAGGCAGAGATCGAGGCACAACTCCCCTACGTCCAAATTACAGCAATCGCCAACTCCATCGAGGGCGCGCTCGCAGATGGTTCCGTTAACTTGTCTGACTACGATCTGTTGGTGCTGGCGCTTGGCAATCCAACCGTTGACCTTGAGATCAACGAACGCCTCCACGCAGTAAGAAATGGACCAGCCGCCGTGTTTACCTGGCTCGAACCTCTGGGCATCGGTGGGCATGCGCTCCTGACCAATAATGCAGCGGCTGGCGGTTGCTTCGAATGTCTTTACACACCACCCGACAGCGTTATCGAGACATTGGACAACCGTGCCGCTTTCGCTGCTCCAGGGCAGTCATTCGGGCGAGCGCTGTCCGGCTGCGGGAGCCTCCACACCCCTTACGGTTCAGTGGATGCCGTACAGACTGCTGCTCTCGCCGCACGGGTCGCCATCGACACGCTGGCTGGGAAGGAACAGGGGAATCCCTTACTCTCGTGGAAAGGTGAGGCGGCCGCGTTCGAGGAAGCCGGGTTCCGCCTCTCGCGCCGCTATAATGCTACGGAGGACGAACTTTTCCGCCACCGGTACGCATACCGGAGCGATC
>CAYTDU010000492.1:0-4606 GCA_964436395.1 uncultured Gemmatimonadaceae bacterium
GGTCACACTGCAGGCCGAGGTCGAACGGATTGCCAAGCTAATTGGAGGGTACCTCAGTGAGCTAGAGACAGTGGGGTGCACCTTCAAGGGTCTCGATGACGGTCTCGTTGACTTCCTCTCGGTCAGAGATGGAAGAGACGTGTTCCTCTGCTGGAAACTAGGCGAGCCGGAGATCACTCACTGGCACGAGCTGGATGCGGGATTTGCCGGACGGCAAATCCTCACTCCTGAATTCGTTGGCGAGGAATCGCGCTGAAGTGCTGATCATTCGGTTCATCCACTACCTCGGGGTAACGATGTGGATTGGTGGTTGGCTGGCGGCGGTGTTGATGTCGAGCGGCGTCCGTGGTGAATCCCCGCAGGTTCGGGTGAGAGTGGCGGCGCTCGTTGCGAGAGTACAAACGGTGCTCGTCGGTCCCGGTGCCTTGATCACCGTGGGGTCTGGCATACTGTGGACTATGGCGCTCGCGGGCGGCGGAGCCGTCGAAAACCGGGTTGCCCCGATCGGCACATCGGTAATGACCGGCGCCGGGATATTGGGCGGCATTCTGATTGCCGTGCTGGCCATTCCGTCCGCGCTCAAGCTGAAAGCCGTTTCGGTGTCCAGCAACGACGGTCGTGTTTTGCCGGTGTTCGAGCGACAGGAGAGGCGCTTGAACGTCGTGTCCGCCGTCGCCGGTGTTTGCGCATTGATATCACTGTTTGCATCAGTCTTGGCTCCATGACCGAAACGGTTCCTGACGGAAGCTTGTCTGCTTCATCGTCCTTGGTACTTGTGTTGGCTTCACATGAACAATGGGAACAATTCCTTGATTGTTGAGGCTATTTGATGGCTCAGCGTTGGCGACTGACTGGCTCGTATACCACTCTCGAGACACCCCGCTCCTACCCCGACATTCGCCAGATCGTCGGGCGCGCTACGCTGCGCGCGGCGAGTCATGTGGGCCGAGTCTCGTTTCTTGTGTGGCAACTTGTCCGCGGGCTGCCTGAATGGCGCGTGTGGGTTCCAAGAGCAGCGGAGCAGGGAGTTCACGTGGGCTACGGTTCGCTGTTCATTATTGTACTCACGGCAGCCTTTGCGGGTGGCGTGACGTCACTGCAGGCGGGCTACCAATTCACTGCGGGCATTCCCGTCTACTTCGCCGCCGGCGTCATAGTGCAGTCGATCATCTTGGAGTTGGGGCCGGTGCTCACCGCGTTGATCCTGGCCGGGCGGATCGGTGCGCGCTACGCGGCCGAGCTGGGCACGATGCGAGTCACCGAGCAGATCGACGCGCTGGAGAGCCTGGGCCGCTCGTCCGTTTCGCATCTGATTCTGCCTCGAGTCATTGCCGGCACGATCATGCTCCCAGTGCTGGTGGTGGTCGCTAACTCTGTGGGGGTGGGAGCGGGCTGGATCGCCGCAAAGAGTTCGCTGGGTATTTCGAACGCGGACTTCATATACGGAGCCCGGTACTTCTTCAAACCGTTCGATCTGTGGTACTCGATGATAAAGTCTGTCGCGTTCGGCTTGGCCATCACGATCATTCCGTGTTACATGGGCTTCAGCACGAAACAGGGCGCCGAAGGCGTGGGCCGAGCGACCACGGCGGCTGTGGTGAGTTCGTCGGTGTTGATACTGTTTTTGGATGTGGCATTGGCGAAGCTGCTTCTGCAGCAGTGAGGGGATATGATTGAGCTGCGGGACGTAGAAAAACGCTTCGGGAACTTCGTCGTGCTCGACGGTGTGGATTTCACGGTCCAGCGCGGCGAGACCGTTGCCCTGCTCGGTCCATCGGGAGTCGGGAAGAGCGTGCTGCTGAAACACATCAACGGGTTGTTGCACCCCGATGCAGGTGACGTTTCCGTAGATGGGCTGAATGTGAGGCGCCTCAAGGGCAAGGACCTCGCCGAGCTTCGGAGCCGCATTGGGTATGTGTTCCAATTTGGGGCTCTGTTCGACTCGCTGGATGTGTTCGAAAACATCAAGCTAGGGATCACCGACGACGACTGCTCGGCTGATGAGCACTACTGCTGGGACCGAGTGACCGAGTGTCTCGACATGGTAAATCTCCCCCAGAACACCGCGCAGAAGTATCCGGCCGATCTGTCTGGTGGAATGAAAAAGCGCGTCGGACTCGCACGTGCGATCGCAGGGCGTCCCACGTACCTGCTATACGACGAGCCTACATCCGGCCTTGACCCGGTAAACGCCAACATAATCGACGCGCTCGTCGAAAAACTGCAGGATGAACTCCATGCCACCAGCGTAATGGTGACGCACGACGTACGTGGTGCCTTCCGAGTCGCGGACCGGGTGGCACTGTTGTCAGGCGGGAGGATTCATGCCATAGGAACGCCCGAGGAGATGATCGAGAGCAACGACGAGGCTGTGCGCCAATTCCTGGAACGCGACATGGGCGGCGCCTTAACGAAGTCTTGAGAGGTCGAGAGAGATGGACCTGTACTACAAACACGAGATCAGGGTAGGCCTTCTGGTCATTATTGCGGTCGCCGGCTTTTTCGGCGGACTGATGTGGCTCTCCGGTCGCAGCTTCAGCACGGGGCTCATGGAGGTGAATGCCGTGTTCGAGGAGATCGGCACGCTCACTGAAGGCGACCCGATTCAGATCTCCGGTTACATGGTGGGTACCGTTGGAGCCATCGACCTCGAGAACGAGGGCCGCGTGAACGTGCGACTGGACATCGACAGCCGGTTTCAGCCCAAAGCCGATGCGCAGGTGGCCATCAGGGCGCTCGATTTCCTGGGAGCAAAATTCGTGGAGTACAGCCCCGGCACGGCCGCCAGCCTTCTTCCGGAGGGGCAGGCCATTGTGGGTACCAGCAGCGTCGACCTCGCCGAGGTGGCCACTGGGTTAACGGATGACGCCGTGGAAGTGCTGATAGGGGCGCAACGGCTTCTCTCGGAGCGGATGACAGAAGACGTGCACGCGACACTCGCGGCCGTACGGGAAGCGCTCGAGGTGGTGTCGCGCGTGGGTGACGGGCCGCTCGTTGCTGAGGCGAGGAGCTCGATGCAGGCTCTAGAGAGGGTCGCGAGCAGGTTGGACACGACCTTGGCCAACCCGGCGATCACCGAATCGATATCTCAGCTAGATGAACTGACCGAAAACGTCACCGAGATGGCGCAGGGTTTCGCCGGTGCTGCCATGGCGCTCAACACCATGCTCTCGCGCATGAGCGACACCACGGGATCGATCGGCAAGCTCCTGGCCGACACAACCATCCACGGCGATCTGCACGAGCTGCTGGTCTCGCTGCGTAAGCTGATGGACGACATAAGGGAGAACCCGGGGCGTTATACTTTTGTGAGTGTGTTTTAGCCACCCCGGTCTTCCACCCACCCCGGGCGGTACCGCACCACAGCCCCGCTCCGCACGGCGGTACCCTGCACAACCCCGCGCCTCCCCAGGCGGTCAGGCGGTAGGATGGCTCCGTCCGCCCTACCGCCCTACCGCCCTACCGCCCATCTTATTGGCCATGCTCACTCTAACCTTCCTCGGCACTTCCGCCGCCCGGCCCACCGTTGAGCGCGGCCTTACCTCCCTTGCCGTCAAACGCGAGGGTGAAACCCTCATGTTCGACTGTGGCGAGGGAACCCAGCGGCAGATGATGCGGTTTGGAGTGAGCTTCGCCCTATCCGAGATCTTCTTCACTCACTTCCACGCCGATCATTACTTGGGCATCATCGGCCTGCTGCGTACACTGTCACTTCAGGACCGCACGGAGCCCATGTATCTGTACGGCCCGCCGGGGGCGGAGCAGCTGTTGACTGACGCAATCAACCTGGGGGTGGAGCGGACCCCATTTGACGTGGAGATCCGAGAGATACGATCCGGAGATCGATTGGCGAGAGACGAATATGACATCGAGGTGTTCGACGTCGAGCATGGTCGTGGGGCGGTCGGATTCGCGCTCAGGGAGCACGAACGCCTGGGCAGGTTCGACCCGGATAAGGCGAGGGAACTCGGCATACCGGAGGGGCCGCTTTGGGGACGTATCCATGCCGGCGAGGCGGTCGAACTCCCCAATGGCATGCAGGTGAATCCGGGGGAGTTGGTCGGCCCGTCGCGGCCCGGCCGATTGGTAGTGTTCAGCGGCGACACGAGCGGATGCGAAAACGTGGTAAATGCGGCTGAGGGAGCGGACCTGTTGGTGCACGAGGCTACCTTCGGCGAGGAAGAAAAAGACAGGGCGAAGGATACCTCACATTCGACGGCGGTTGAGGCCGCGCAGGTGGCGTTGGCGGCGCGCGCCAAGCGCCTCGTACTTACGCACGTATCTGCCAGGTATTCGGCGAATTCGAAGGCCCTGTTGGAAGAAGCACGATCGGTATTCGCCAACACCATCGTCGCCAAGGATGGAATGGAAATCGAGGTTCCGTTTCCTGACGAGGCCGGCTAGCTTTTAACGCTGTTCTTGCCCCGCTGGGAGTATTGGGCGGGGTGTGGTATCTTGGGGCTGTAGCTCAGCTGGGAGAGCGCCGCGTTCGCAATGCGGAGGTCAGGGGTTCGATCCCCCTCAGCTCCATAGCTGACCGCGAATAGCGGTCAGCCCGGTGCCCCGTGGTGTAACTGGCAACACGTCTGACTCTGGATCAGAAGAG
>CAYTDU010000493.1:0-4596 GCA_964436395.1 uncultured Gemmatimonadaceae bacterium
GATCCGACTGCTGGGCTGGCGAAACGGCAGGCCTTTGCTGGACTACAAACGCGCCGATGAACAGATGACGACAGCCCGAAAAGCCGGTTTCCACATGCCCATCGTCAACTACAATCGTCTGGGAGGCTTCGACCTCGTACGGAAAACCCTGGCCGTGACCGACGAAATGGCCGAAGCTCAGCTGGAGCAGGTCCGCCGCCAACACGCGCCATGGGTTCCCGTCGACAAGGCAAGCCCGCAGGATGGAGACCTCGCATCGATTGCCATCACACCGATAGAGGAAGAACACGCTTCGGAGGGAAGCCAATATCAGGTAGTTCTGGGGCAGGCACAGGCACTTCCCGACGTCGAGGAGCAGCTCAAGAATATGTTGCCTGGCGATACGGTGGAGACAAACGTCACCTTCCCGGAGGACTTCCATGAGGAATCCAAACGAGGACAGAGCAGCGCGGTGAAAATCGAGTTGCATGAGGTGAAACGCCAAGAATTGCCCGAGCTGAACGACGATTTTGCGCGAGAGGTTGGCGACTTCGACTCAACGGAAGCGCTCCGTACCGCACTCCGATCCGATATGGAATCCCAGATCAAGCATGAGGCAGACACCAAGCTTCGCCAGCAGCTGATCGATGAGATCGTCGGGGCGAACTCGGTGGAGGCACCGCGGCCGATGGTTCAGCGAATGCTGGCAGGCATCGCGCAGAACTACCAGGTGCCGGACGAACAGCTCGAAAAGTTCACGACGGAAATGACGCCTATGGCTGAGCAGCAGGTGAAGAGAAACCTGGTTATCGACCATGTCGCGGAGACTCAGGGTCTCACTGCTAGCGAGGAGGATCTCGACGAAAAGGTCGAACAGATCGCCAAGGCGCGCGACGTACCGCCTGGGCAAGTCTACGCCTCATTACAGAAAGCGAAGCAACTACCCGAAATGGAACGGGGTATAACGGAAGAGAAGGTATTCAACTTCCTGCTGGCACAATCAACAATCACTGACGAAAATGTCTGAGGGTCCAAAATGCCAACGGTCTTTCCCCCATACGTGATAGAGCGGTCAACTCGTGGAGAACGCAGCTACGACATCTACTCGCGGCTGCTCATGGACCGGATCATCTTTCTCGGAACGCCGATCGACGATGAGGTGTCCAACATCATCATCGCACAACTGCTGTTCCTCGAAGCCGACAACTCCGAGCGCGACATCTACCTGTACATAAACTCACCCGGCGGCGTAATCTCGAGTGCACTCGCGATCTACGACACCATGCAGCATATCCAGGCTCCAGTGAACACGATATGCATGGGAATGGCCGCATCGGCAGGTTCGTTCCTGCTCGCGGCCGGCGAGAAGGACAAACGATCGGCGCTTCCCAACGCGAGAATCATGATGCACCAGCCATCCGGGGGCGCTCAGGGCACTGCGGCCGACATCGAGATCATAGCAAAAGAGATCCTATACGCGCGGCACAAGCTGAACGAACTGTACGCGAAACACACAGGACAGTCTCTAGATATGATCGAACGAGACATGGATAGGGACACGTTCATGTCCGCAGAAGAGGCTAAGGAGTATGGGATTATCGATAAGGTAATTCAGCACCGATCCGAACTCGCAAAGACCGAATCTTCTTGACGACTTGACCCGCTAGTCACATACTATGCGAAATTAGCCCTAGGTCTCATGTCTCAAGACAAGCATTTGCGCTGTTCGTTCTGCGGAAAGTCCAAGGATGCCGTTCGGAAGTTCATATCCGGACCTTCCGTGTATATCTGTAACGAGTGCATCGCGCTATGTAACGAAATCCTCGCTGAAGACGAGGAGCGTGAAGTCCAGGAGGCGATCACCCAAGTTCCGACTCCTTCTGAAATCAAGGAGGTTTTGGATCAATATGTTATCGGGCAGGAACGAGCCAAGAAAACCCTGTCCGTTGCGGTGTACTCCCACTACAAACGGATCAATTCCCTCACCATCCGAAACGATGAAGTCGAGTTGGAGAAGTCGAATATCTTGCTGCTCGGCACGACCGGAGTGGGGAAGACTCTCCTGGCGCAGACACTCGCGCGCATTCTGGACGTTCCGTTCACGATTGCAGACGCAACAACTCTCACGGAAGCCGGGTACGTAGGTGAAGACGTGGAGAACATCTTGGTGCGCCTGCTCCAAGCCGGTGATTTCAATGTGAGCGAGTGTGAGCACGGGATTGTCTACATCGACGAACTCGACAAAGTGGCTCGGAAGAGCGAGAACCCGAGCATAACCCGAGACGTCTCCGGGGAGGGAGTGCAACAAGCCCTGCTCAAAATTCTAGAGGGCACCGTTGCATCAGTGCCGCCGCAAGGCGGCCGCAAACATCCGCAGCAGGAATACATCCAGATCGACACCCGGAACATCCTCTTCATCTGTGGCGGCGCATTCGATGGTCTAGAACATATCATCGAATCGCGCACGGGCAGACGGCGCATCGGGTTCAGCAAGGAGGAGTTGGAACAGGGCAAGGCCGAAGAGCTGGAACGGAACCCGTACCACGATGTCGAACCGGACGATATGCTGCGATACGGGCTGATTCCTGAGCTTGTTGGTCGACTGCCGGTGGTCGTTGCGCTGGATACGCTCGACGAAGACGCTCTGATCAAGATCCTTCTGGAGCCGAGGAGTGCTCTCACCAAGCAATACAAGAAGCTATTCGAACTCGAAAATGTCGGTTTGACTTTCGATCCCGAAGCCCTGTCGGCGGTAGCGCAGCGGGCGATGAAGCGCGGCACTGGCGCACGTGGCTTGCGTGCAATTCTCGAAGAGGTCATGACCGACATTATGTTCGACCTGCCGAGCCGCGATGATGTGCGAGAGGTGGTGATTACCAAGGAATGCATCACAGACGGCCTACCACCACTCATGGTAACGGCGCGGGCACGGGAAAAGAAAGGCGCCTGAGCCCTGCTTCATTCATCGGCAGCTTTCCGGCTGCCGATTTTATTTCCCCTCTCGGCCTGCCCCAGGTGGCGATTGTGGGGCGATCGAACGTGGGCAAATCGTCCCTACTGAACAGGATGATTGGCCGCCGTTCTTTGGCGCACACGAGCAAGACACCTGGCAAGACACGCCTGTTGAATGTATACGAGATCCACGGCTCATTCTATCTGGTCGACTTGCCTGGCTACGGCTTTGCAAGAGTTTCCAAGGCACAGCGGGCAGGTTTCTCCAATCTGATCAACGCCTATCTTTCGAAACGGCAGGATTTGATAGGTGTAGTTTGGCTGCTTGACATAAGGCGCGATCCGTCACGCGAAGATTTGACGATAGGCGATGTCTTGGCGGGAAGCGGGACACCCGCTCTGGTTGCAATTACCAAGACAGACAAGGTGAGCCGCAACCATCGACAGCGACGCTGTGCCGCAATTGCGGAATCGATCGGTGTTCCCGAGTCGCAGTGTCTATTGACCAGTGCACGGAGCAATGAGGGCATCGACGACCTGGTTGAGTCGATAGAAGCGTTGGTGGGCGACCAGACGTAAAGGAACGGAAAGTGCAGGAGTGGAAGCAGATACGCGGAGATAACATGGTTGCAGCAGTCTCGGGGAATCACAAACTCGGTTACGCTGCCATAGTCGCGATAACGTTGGCGACGACTGCCGTATCAGCTCAAGGCCTGCCACAGGAGTCCCAGCAGGGTGAACTGCCACCGGCTGGTTTCGGCACTCTCGGTCAAGATGACATCGGTATCCGCCTCAGGACATCCGACTTCGTGGTAAGTTTCATTCCGCTCAGTGAAGGCGTCATCAGACTCTTAGCGCCCGACACCTACCGGTCCATGCACAGGTTGTTGGAGTCCAAAGCGAGCGAGATCGCGAATGCTGCCAGGCTGAACGGCATCTCCAACCCGACAGTCTGCCTCGTATCCTTCTTTGGAACCCAAACTCAAGCTCGTTTCGAAGCAGAGGCCCTGACAATCACCGGTCAAAGCCGCCTGTTCCGGCCACGCGCCTTCGTCCCACTGTCTCCGTCCTTCGGCGACCGGCAGGTGAGCTTGAGGGAGACAGCGACCGCGATATACATCTACGACGAAGGGCTAAGGCTGTCAGACCCGTTCACCCTCGGATACGACGGAGTTTCCACCAGCGAGTGGGAACGCATCCTCCGAGCGCTGGATCGCGAGCGAGCTGCAGTGGCAGCACGGGCTGCCGCGGCCACCCGCGACACGACAATTGTGAGATCGGCATTGAAGTCGTGACCATGTGGATTGTTGCAGCGTTAGCCGTGGTCCTCTCCGGCGGTGCAGGCTTCTTGTGGGCCAGAAACCGGTATCGGTCTCGGTGTTCGAGCGACCTCGAATCCGTCCGCAGTGAGCTTTCGGCCTTGCAGAATCTCACGTCGAGCCTATCTGAGACGCTGGTCTTGGATGATATCGTTGGCGCCATCGCCGAGTTCGCCCACGCCTCTGTGGAAGCCGACGGCGTGCTCGTTGCGCTCTCCACTGAGGAATCGGTGTCGATTCAAATCGCGGCGGCCGACGGTATGCTATCGACACTCGCCGGCTCTGAGATAGCCATCGAAGAGGCCGGACTGCTTAGGGATGCGTTGCAGGAGAATCGCGTAGCCGT
>CAYTDU010000494.1:0-4595 GCA_964436395.1 uncultured Gemmatimonadaceae bacterium
AGCGCGCCAGCAGGGAGCGGAGCCGGGGGTTCGGTTCGGAGAAGACGGACTCGACCTGATTCGTAACGTGAGCAGCAATTATGGCGTTCAGATTGGAAAAAACCTCAACAAGAAGGGTGGATTGAAGGGCCTCGTTGAGGTTGGTCGCTACCTCCTAAGAGTATTCGACATAGTCGGTGGGGATTGGGAGGTGACGGAGTTCTCAGATGACCGCCTAATCATAGCGGTGCACCGCTGTCCGTTCCCGTTCGAGAAGCCCGAGATTTGTCAGGCGCACACTTGCATGGAGAAAAACCTCGTCGCGACTTTGGACGAGAGCCTTCAATACCGCATCGGGTGTTCGATCCCGGCGGGAGACGCGTACTGCGAGCACATATTGGAGAGGAAGTCGGCAGCTCCTAGTCAGCCCGCATAGCTGACATCGGATCGACGTGGGCGGCACGCCGGGCGGGAGCAGCTGAGGCGCCAAGTGCAACGACCACCAGGAGACCGGCAACAGACGTCATCGTGAGGAGGTCGTTCGGTTCGATGCCGAACAGGATACTCTCCAACATCGGCGTTGCCATCAGCGACAGAGCCAAACCGGCGGTGACGCCGACTCCAACAACGGCCATCATCTCACGGACCACCATCACAAAAACATTGGATCCGCTTGCACCCAATGCCACCCGGATCCCCATCTCTGTTGAGCGCCTCGACACGACAAAGGTCACTACCGCGTACAATCCGAGACTAGCCAGCAACAACGCGAGTCCACCAAAAACACCGAGCAACGTTGCGGCAACACGAGGCACGGCCAGCGCGCGAGCAACGTGATCGCCCATGGTCCCAGCCTCGTACACCGGTACTTCGGCGTCGATGGCCCGCAGCTCCCGTCGCATCATAGCCACTGCGTTTTTCGGATCGCCCGCCGTACGGGCAATTGCCGCCACGCGTGACGCACCCATTCCCTGATTCAGGGGCCTGAAGAACATCGGCGTAGGAGCCTCGTCTGGCGTTCTCACCTTATAGTCTGCGACCACACCCACTATGCGGACCCACGAATCAGGATGGCCCTGATGACGGTACCGTCTGCCCACCGCGTCAGCCGTGCCGAAGTAGCGTAGCGCAAAGGTTTCATTGACCATGGCCACGCGTTCGGTGTTTGCCCGGTCATCGTCACCGAAATTCCGGCCGAACAGCACCGGGATTCGCAGCGTGGTGAAGTAGTCAGTATCGACGTACGCGTATATGACCTCCACGCTACCAGTGCCTGTGGCAGGCTGGTAACCCTCGACCTCGAGCGTGCTCGAGCCACCGCTTGCCGTGGTTGGGAGTCGCGTAGTCAGTCCAACGGCTTGAATCCCGGGCAGACCTAACATACGGAGACGGAGTTCGGTGAATAACTGCCTCCCGGCGGTTGCTTCGTAACCGGCTTCGCTGACATCCGCCTCGAGCACGGCGAAATCCTCGGGAGCATATCCAAGCTGGACGCTCTGCGCATTCACTAGACTGCGAACCAGCAGCCCGGCGCCCACGAGCAGCACGATCGAAACCGCAACCTGACCCATCACGAGGATGTTCCTGAGGCCCAACCACCGTAAACCTCGGCGCGGCTGCCGACGACCCAAGATCAAGACTTCGTTGGCAGCCTTGAGGCTCGGCACTAGTTCTGGGTTTGACGCGCGCAATGCGGGCGCAAGGCCGAAGAGCACCCCCGTGAACAGCGACAAGGTCACTGCAAACAGCAGGACCCGCACATCTACAGATGCATCTAGCGTAATGGGGAGTGGAATCGGAGGCCGGAATGCCACCAGCAACCGACCGCACACCGCGGCCACCGCAACTCCGACAACTCCTCCTGCGAGCGAGAGGGTCACACTTTCAGTCAAGAGATACTGCACCAGCCTGCGACGGGTGGCACCGAGAGCCAGTCTAACCGCTATCTCTCGGCTGCGCGTGGAGGCCCGTGCCAGCAGGAGGTTGGCGAGGTTGCCACAGGCAATCAGCAGTACCAGCCCCACCACTCCCATCAGGACGGCTCCCGCGGAGAAGAGTTCCGCGTCTCCCGCTGGATGCTGCCGAACACTCCTTACAGGAAAAACTGTGATGTCTCGGCCTGCGTTGAGGTCGGGGTAATCGTCGGCCAGGTTTTCGGCTAATAGGTTCATTGCCGCCTGCGCCTGGTCGGCGCTCACACCAGGCCTGAGCCGACCTATGGTCAGGAACCAGTGGTCCGTTCGGCGCTCCAGAGTGTCCCAATAGAACTGCCCACCGACCGGCCCCGCCGAGGATATTGAGAGCCAGAAATCGTTTTCGACGCCCGGTATCGCTCCGGCGTAGCCTTCCGGACCCACACCAATCAACGAGATCGTCCCGCCATTCAACCTCACTGACCGTCCGACAACGTCGTCCGCACCGCCAAAAAGCCTGAGCCAAGCCTGGTGACTCACCACTCCCACCGGTTCGGCGCCAGGCACATCATGAGAGGGCTCAAACCATCGTCCCCTGGAAGGCGAAAGACCAAGCACGGACAAATACCCTGACGTCACCCACGTTACGGTGACCTGTCGTGAGACTCCCTCATTGCTCAGGTATCGAGCCGACCTGCCATTGATCATCGACGTAACGCCGGAGAACACGTCGGTGTGTGCGGCCATGTCGCGATATGCGGGATAGGAGTTAGAGCTGGGTTCTCCGTCGTCGGAGTCTTGATAGATCCATACTAGTTGATCGGGATTCGCCCATGGCAGTGGGCGAAACAACAGTGAATCGACGACGGAGAATATTGCCGTGTTCGCGCCGATCCCGAGAGCAACAACCAATACCGTGGTCGCCGCAAAACCAGGTGCATTCGAGAGCCTGCGAATTGACTGCCTGACATCCAGGAAGATTGATTCCACAACTGCACCTCGCTTGCCAGCAATGATGGTGGGCAGGATGTGCCCAGACTCCGTTGAAGGTGTGCGAGCTATTCGTTGATGCCGCTTCAGCCCCCACTGCTCGAGCCGTTCTAACAGTGCACTCGACGACAGGTCACGCAGTATCTCGAGCCAGAACTCGAGCACCCCCACAAAGCGTCTCGTTTTCATCGCACGCTCGAGTCGAGCCCTAAACAGGTCCACCATTCCGGCACCGTATTGTCGCCTGAAGTCTTTCGGGAAGGCCCGCAATAGAACGCGAAAGAGCCACAGCTGCATATTCAGCGTGCCTCGTGCAATACCTGTCGTTCCTTGGCCACTTCGACAATCCGTTGGTATCGTGCCGCTTCAGCCTCCAGCACTATGCGGCCTGCTTCAGTGATCCGATGGAATTTTCTACGCGGATCCTCGTCTTCGGCGGGCGCGGGTATCTGTTCGACAAATCCGTCTCCCGCCATCTCCTTGAGTGACCTGTAGAGTGTACCGGGACCGAGACGAATATCTCCACCAGTCGCTTGTTCCACCCTATCTGCGATACCGAGTCCATGTTGCGGACTGTCGGAAAGGGCCAGCAAGATATGGAATACTGCAGGCTTCAGCGGTGGCTCGTCGTTCGGACGCGCAGAAGGCATCTATTCTCCTCCTCGTTTGGGGTGGATTTATCCAATATAGATATATCCACAATGGATAAATATCAAGGCAAGTATGTTGCGCATACGGGCTTGAGGATTAGGATGGCGTTGTTGAAAAAGTGAACCGAATTTCTACCGGTGGAACCCCTCTAACCGCTCAATCAGCTGCGCATGGTCGCTAGCGCCCGAAGCTCCTATAATGCTCTCTCCGGCTCGCGCCACTCCAACGAGTCCCCGATAGGGGATCTCTCGCAAGAGTACCGTGTGGCCGTTGTGTTCGGTTGACTCCCAGGCTTCCGAAAGTCGCTCCCATATGCTTTCGATGGACTCATGGTCCGAAGGCAGCATAGCAAACCCCTCCCATGGTTCGCCCCCATCGCTCGAATACTCGGCGTACATACAGTCGGTCAACTCGGTGAGCCCGAGAAACCCTTCGCGCTGGAATCCGGCAGTACCGGGAACACGTCCGTGCTCGGGTAGCAGATCCAATTCCGCCGGGTAATCGGTGGGCCCAGGGAGGGCTGCTGCGATCGCTTCCAGGAGGGCGCGACCATTGGACTCCGTGATCTCACCTTCGAACACATTCACCTTTACATACCTACTGCCCTTAAGCAACAGTGCCTGATAGGGGGGTGAGATCAGCGCCTCGGTGGCTCCAGGAAGCTCGATGCCGGGATCCGGCCGCTCACGAACATAGACACCAAAGGCATTGAGCGGAGTACCCATGTCGTAGTAATCGACCGTCACCACAAGATCACCCGACGACAGGTCTCCGGTATGGCAGGTTTCCACTTCATACTCGACGAACAGCTCGGCGGCGCCGTTTATGTACTCCCACAAGTTGTCGGCGGTGTACATCTGCACGTCACTCGAGACCGTCCACCCGTCTACCTCGGGAAAGCCGACTTCTTGTGCATCGCAAGGTACGGCCATTGATAGGGCTGCGAATAGTGCAGCAGCGCGCACGCGACTGTGTTGGTCTAGTCTCACCTAGTACCCCCGGTTGTTCTAACGTATTGTTGTCTACCCCAAAGTCAGTAGCGAGTGCGCCCCCAACATCTGT
>CAYTDU010000495.1:0-4583 GCA_964436395.1 uncultured Gemmatimonadaceae bacterium
GCCCATCTCCATGCCCCGGACGATGAACTCGTCATGCGTGCTGTCCACGGTGGTAACGCACAATGTGTCCGGCCGGGTTTGCTCGATCATTTCGGTGAAGTTTGTGAAGGTTGGGCAATCGACACCCATGTAATCCTTGGCAAAGGCCAATCTACCGGGATTGATATCACACAGGCCGACGAACTCGACTTCATTGGCATATTCCTGCGCGACATCGCGACCCCACATACCAATCGCACGGATGCCGGTTCCGACGATGGCGTAGCGCATCTTCTGGGCACGTGGGTTTCTCGGCGAACGAGGTGTGGCTATCGAAGCCGTGTCGGTCACCAATGAGGCAGCCACGGCTCCACTGCCAGTCATCAGGAACTCTCTTCTGGAATAGTCGCGTGAATCCTTGCGCATGAATTCTCCTTCAAGTTCGCGTTTCACTGCAGCCTGCGCTAAACGGTCGGCTCCCATCCCGGCTCGTATCCGCGGGTCCACATCGACATTGCCTCGACGTCATCCAGAACGTGGCCGTTGGAAGGGTCACATCGGAGCGCTCGTCCGGTTTGCTGCGCTATGTTGCCGAGGTGACACAAGAGAATGCTCTTTCGGCCGTCGGCAATAGGAGCCCGGGGAGTGTCCTCGCCGCGAATGCTCGCCAAGAAGTTGGCTATGTGAATGTCGGTGAGCGCACCCGCTCCGCTCGTATCGAGGGCGTCCTCCTCCGCGGATCGCATCGCGCGCCCGATCTCGTTGTTGTCATTGTCGTACATGACGTATCCGGAACGGTCCACCACTACGGTCCCCTCTGTACCGTGAATGGCGGTGCCGCGGCCGCGGCCTTCGACGAAACGCCCATTGCAGCTACGCCCATCCCAAGTAATGGTCTTGTTGCCCTCGAAATCGAATGACGCGATCTGCGTGTCGGGAAACTCCCAGTCGTCATCGAAGTGATAGCGTCCGCCGGCCGAAGTGACATGTATTGGGTAGTCGACCTGTAGTGCCCATCTGGCAACGTCGAGTTCGTGGGCGGCGTTGTTGTTGATTTCTCCGGTTCCCCAACGCTCGAACCAATGCCAATTGTAATGGACCACGTTGTCGCGGTACGGGGTCCGCGGGGCCGGTCCCTGCCATAGGTCGTAGTCGAGCCAATCGGGAATAGGGGCGGGTTTGCCGCGGCCGATCGGGCCCCGTGTGTTTGCATACCAGGTGCGTGCGAGATAGGGACGGCCGATGACTCCTTCGTGGATCTGTCTGATTACTGAGATCGATTCCGGAGACGACCGCTGTTGGCTTCCCATTTGCACGTGCTTACCGTACCGCGCCTGTGCTCGCACAAGCATCTCACCCTCAAGGGGGTTGTGGCTACAGGGTTTCTCCACGTACACGTGCTTCCCTGCTTGAAGCCCGAGGATAGCGGCAGGAGCGTGCCAGTGGTCGGGAGCGGCGATCACCAATACGTCAACACTGCTGTCGTCGAGTGCGCGTCGGAAATCGGTAACTCCTCGAGGCCGCTGTCCTTGAAGCGGTGGAAGCGTTTGAGTCGGTCGCCCGGCGCGGGCATCGATCTGTCTCGGCTCACAGACTCCCGCGATTGCCGCGTCTACAGCGCGCGAGTCCACGTCGCAAATGTAAGCAACCTCGGCTCCAACGGCAGCGAAACTCTGTGCCAAAACGAAGCCGCGGCTGTTCACGCCCATCACTGCGGCACGGATCTGGTCGCTGGGTGCAGGGTTCCTGCGAATTGTTGGTAGTGCGTTCAAGGCGGTGAGCCCCAGCCCCGCAGCGGCTCCCTTGGCTACGAATTCTCGTCGGTTGATCTCGTTGGTCATGGGGTTAGCTCCCGAATCTTGATGTTGCGGAACCACACGTCGTCACCGTGGTCCTGCAAAACGATATGGCCGGCGCGTTTTTCGGCGAAACCCGCGATGGGCTGGTACTTGCTGACGGCGAACGCGGAGTCAAAGCTTGCGCTGCCCAGTTCGAACTCGAGCACCAACTCTCCGTTCAGCCAGTGCTCACCGCGCGTACCTCGGAACAGGATGCGAGCCTCGTTGTATGAGCCAACCGGTTGCAATTGCTTGTTCTCACTCGGTGGGAACAGATCGTAGAGGCCGGCCGTCGTTCGGTTTCCACCGACTTGGGCATCCGGATGCGTGTCGTCGTCGATTATCTGGTACTCGAAGCCAAGGGCGGCGTTATCGGGCGGTGATGCGGTCGACATCTCTTCGGATACGTTGTACTTGATGCCACTGTTGGCGCCTGGGCTGACCTTCCATTCTAGCACCAACTCGAAGTTCTCGAATGTGTCGATTGTCAGAATGTCGCCGCCTTCGAGCGGCTGACCGTCTGCGGCAGTCGGTACATCGCCACTCGCGATTTTGCGGATATTGCCGTCTTCGATTTTCCAATGGCTCGTGGGAATGGAATCGCGGCCCAACCCACGCCAGCCGTCGAACGATTCTCCGTCGAACAGCAATCTCCACCCATCCGCCAGTTCCGCGGTTGTGAGTGTGTTGGACTGGGTTGGAGTTTCATTTTCTGCGGCATCACCACTCCCGCCGCAGCCAAATAGGGTGAAAGAGAACGCGACACACGTGACGAACAGATGTTTCCGATAGAGCATGACAAAACCTTGGACGAAGTGAATCGCCGCTTGTGCGATGTGCTGCATGGATCGTATGAGAGTCTATGAAATTATACGGTGGGGTACGGGGGTGAGCCAGGCGAGGCGCAGCTTGTGGATGTCGAGATTCACCGACACGGGATCCTGAAATGCTGCCGCGGAATGACGCGGAGGATATAGTAGGGAAGGGTGGGGAATTCAATCCCCCCTGTTCTCCGCATGTTTTCGCGGCCGCGTCCTTCCGTGTTACTCCGTGGCCAAACTCACTTCGATGTATTCCTGCTACTCGTATCGCAACGCCCCCATCGGATCGACGCGAGATGCACGCAGTGCGGGGATGTATCCTGCGCCCAATGCTACGATCGTGAGGAGAATCGCAACTGCACTTATGACCAGCGGGTCCGTCACTTCGGCTCCGTAAAGCAGCGAGTTCGCCGCTTTGCCAAGCCCCAGCCCCGCGACAATGCCAAGCACGCCGCCGATGATCATCATCCGCCCCACCTGCCACAGCACCATGCCCCTCACCTTGCCGCTGTCGGCGCCGAGTGCCATACGCAACCCGATCTCTCGAGTGCGTAGAGCAACGGTGTATGCGAGCACGCCGTAAAGACCTATTGCGGCCAGAGCAGTCGCGACCGCAGCGAACGCCGCAGATAGGTTTCCGATAAGCCGGTCCAGGACGACGTTTTCGCTTATTTGCTGTTCGAGCGTTTTTAGGTCTTCCACCGGCAAATTCGCGTCGAGGCCACTGACTACCCGCGGGATATCCTGCATGACTTCACCAGGTTCAATAGATGTCCGAACATAGAACGTCAGATCTCCAGTGCTTGCTCTTTGGCGATAGGGTATGAAGAAGATTGGAGGCACCTCCTGCTTCACCTCCGAGTACCTCATGTCGCCAATGAGGCCAACGATTTGGATGTCCAGCTCACTGGCCATGTCGTTACTGGACATCCACTTTCCCACCGCATCCCTGCCGTTGAGACCGAACTTCTGCGCGAACACCTCGTTGACTATCGCCACCTTCGGTGCACCCAGGTCGTCCGATTGAGAGAATTCTCGGCCAGCCAACAAGGGAACGCCTAGGGTGTTGAAATACCCGGCTCCAATCATGTTACGTCGCGAGTTGTCATCTATGTCGGGACCAGACTCGAATCCCTCCACCGACACATCTGTGCCCCAGCTGTTCCCCGCCAGCACCGGTACAACCGCCGCCGAGACTCCCGTCACACCAGGCATAGCACCGAGTTCTTCCTCGAGACGCGCAAACAGATTGTGCGAGTCTTCAGGCTCGTAACCGTTCATCCGGGGTGAGATATTGAATGCGATGATGTTCTGTGTACTCAGGCCGAGGTCGACCCTGCTCACGTTCGATAGGCTCTTGATGAAAAGGCCGGCCGCGATGAGCAACGCCATCGAAAGCGCAATCTGAACCGTTACGAGAGAACTGCGAAACCGTGCAGCCGAGCGTGCTCCCGATGCCTGACCGGTACCTGAACGCACCAACGTCATCAGGTCGGGTCTCGTACTGTGTAAAGCGGGATACATACCGAACAGGAATCCAGTAGCCATGGAAACCAATGCCGCAAACAACAGGACGGCCGGCCGCAGGTTCAGCTCCATCATCGATGCCGCTTCTGCGGGGAGTATCGAACCAACGATGCTCAGCGTCCACCGTGCTACTACGAGGCTAGCCAAGCCGCCCAAGAGAGCGAGCATGCATGAATCGAACAGGAGTTGCGACATCATCTGGTAACGGCTGGCACCAAGCGATCCGCGAACGGCCATCTCCTGGCTGCGGTTTGCTCCTTGAGCCAGCAGGAGGTTGGCGATGTTGGCACAAGCGATGAGCAGGACGACAGCCGTTATTGCAAACAACATGGTGAGTGGCGTTCTGACTTCACCATGCAGCGAACTCTGGCCGCGATAGCCGGGCGCGAAGTCTATCGTTTTTGCTTTGAACCGTTCC
>CAYTDU010000496.1:0-4571 GCA_964436395.1 uncultured Gemmatimonadaceae bacterium
GCCGGACTACACCAGCCTCGCGTCATAACGATATACCTCTGCCCTCCGCTGTTCTGAACCCACGTACCCGGTGAGGCAGCGAAGACGTCCGTAAGCGCGAACGCATTGCGCTCCACTATGTCTTCTTTGGTGAAGTAACGGCCCAATCCATACCGCCGGCGGCGTTCAAATCCGGGAATCCTACTGTAGTCGTAGACAGTACGTTCGCCCTCAACAACAACCTTCGGTAGCCGGACCGTAAACGGGGTCATCTGAATCGTGACATCAAAAACCGATTCCTGCTGAATAGCCCAGAACTCCTCGTCCATCGGTGTATAGCCGAAACGGCGAACACCAAGGAGGTTGGTACCCCACTGAACATCCATTTCTGGTAACGAAAACACTCCATTCAAGTCGGTGCTGGCCATGGTGACGCCGTTGACGGTCACGGCCGCTCCGAAAACGGGCTGCTCGTTTGTGGCGTCAGTAACTGTACCGGCAATCTTGGCACGCGCGGCCGGGCCAGCTTGCAGGAGCAGTTGCCCGACATCAACATCCCCCTCGTGATCCTCCGGGACAACGAACCGAAACATCCGAGGGGCGAAGCCATCTTTGAGAAGCAGCAATACGTGTGGCGCAGGTTCGAAACCCTGCACCTGAAACGATCCGGTCGCGTCGGAATGGTCAGCGAGAGTCCTACCATCCACAAAGACCGCTACTTGCTCAACGGGCCTCAGGCTGCTCGAATCCATGATGGTACCGCGGACTGTAAGCGGGTGTCGCTGCCCAGCCACATCAACGGTGTGCACTGAACTAGTGACTGAGACCAACAGCAGCATCTGCAAGATTCTGCGGTGCACTGGCGAAGTCCTCCAAGCCGCAAGGTAGCTCGAAGATCTGCACGGCCCTATGAACAGCCAACATATTAGCGCAACCTTCGTACCAGTGTTGTGGCTCATTGGTTAACAGGTTGTCGATTAAGGAGTTCGAGCACATTTGGGTCGCACGAATCGCGAAACGAATCGTCCCATCGTACGGACGCTTGCGTCGCCGAGTCGGCCGACGACGTTGTTGGGCTCACATCTCTGATTGTCGATGGTGAAGAGGCAGAGTTGGAGCCACTAGTGGTTGTGCCGTCACACCGTGGCGCCGGCGTTGGCCGAGAGCTGGTGAATCACGTTGTGGCAGTCGCGAAGCGACATCGTGTCTCATGCCTCTATGTGAAGCCGGAACTGTGTGGGAAAGAGTTTGATTTCTGACGACGATCTGTCGATAGCGGGGTCGACGCGGCCAACAGTTCTCTTTACTCTGATCAGCACGAGTCGTTGCGCTGACAACAACGAAGTCACTCGGGATTGGAGCAAGCGGGAACAAATGTCCCAATTCCGGCATACGATGCCCCGAAAACGCACTACCACTCCTCTCAGCGTGAACTGATCTTATGCGTGGTCTTACACGCACTCGAGCAGAGCGATGTCGCATACGAAGACTGTGAATCCGACAGCCCCGATCTTGGCAGCCTGTTTATTGGCTGTTGGGCTCTGCACCACGGCAAAACCACTGAACTGTCAGACCGGCGGCAGGCTCATCGGCATCGGTCCTACGTACACACTCACCCGCCCCGCCGACCGTCCCCTTTGGGGAATCGGAGGACGCTGGCAATCGTCCCCGAAGCTCGGATTGGTCTATCGGGCACACGGTTCGTTTCAATTCACACGAAAAGGTCCTGAACCATACCCGCTGCTCGCGACGGCCGGACTGGATCTCGGTGTCAGGAGCGGAGGAGGTCTGGATGCAATCTCATTCACCCTGGGGCCAACGTTCTTCTACTATCTCTCGGGCAGAGATGAGCATCCCAACCATACTTACGACCTCGGGCTGTTGCTCATGGTAACCGCGAAGCTGGGATTCGAGCTTCAGGTTGGATCGCGGACGTCGGCGTTTCTGGACTATGCTCTCCATGTCCCTTCCAGGATCGGCAGAAACGGGTACGCGGGCGATCCGACCGCGGCCGTCCTGGGCCTCTCACTTGGACTGGCATTTCTACGTTGACAGAAAAGGAGCGACAACAATGACATCGAGAGTTGTTGGTTGTCTGGCTGTGTTGGTCCTGACCTGTGCCGGGCCGGTGTTTGGGCAAAGCTTCTTGGCGGGTGTTGACGTGGGCGGGCATGCCGGGGTCTACGTAACTGACAATGGCTTCGGCGAAAAGCGCGTGGGGTTCCGGCTCACGGCACGACTCGACGCTATCCCGATTGGCATCCAGGGAGCGGCTAGTTGGTACGTGCCACGCGACCCTGTAACCGGCGGGAGCATTGGCGGGCGACAGCACTGGGTCAGTTTGATCGTGTATCCCGCATCCCGCTGGTGGTACGTGGGCGCCGGTGTCACCAACTTCGGTTTGACGACAGACGTGCCGCTGGGATCACGCGGCTTCATACTGGAGGATCCCCAGACCGGCACGATGACGCAGACAGGGGGCACTCTACCCATCGGCCCGCTGTCTCTGTTTGGCGAGCTGCAGATATTGAACACATTCACACCAGACAAAGGCCTGGGGGCGGTGTTGTTTTCTGGTGTGAATGTGTCGCTGTGAGAGTCATGCGACGGTGGAGCTGTGGTCGCCTGCGGCGATGCTCGCTCTGTTACGCAACATAACGGCTGGGAAGCGCAGTGATTTCTCGTTGCTCGGTTGCTTGTGTCCTCGTACTGACAGGTTGTGGGTTCCTCGCACCGGATGACGGTGTGGATTTTGAGTGGTCTTTGCCACCAAACGCGCTCGCTGCAGGAGAAGAACTAGAGTCGGTGGAGATCGACCGCGCTCCTGACGTTGTGATGGTTCGCGGCACGTTCACGCTGTGGACTTCATGTTACGGCCTCGAGCTCGACCACGAAGTCGTAATGGACGTTCTGCAACTACGCCTTACACAAAAAAAATCGCACACGGGCTGCCCTGCAGCGGAAGTGATGGCTCACTACGTCATCACAATCTCGGACGTCAGCATCGCCAGCAGGTTCGCTGTTATCCACGATTATCAAGGCAGCACAGAGCGTGTTGCGCTCCAGGGAAGTCTCTAGCGTTCACTATGGCCGATCTTCTGCGCGCCCACCAGTATTGTGCCCACCTCGAGCACCAGCAGATCGCACGGCAAGTGCAGGGAGGTGAAGAACTCGGCCACGAGGTGCCCCTTTTCCTCGAGTACGCCGTACACCAGCCGGTTGATGCCCTCATCGATGGTAGCCGAGCCTACGCATAGCCCGAATCCTCTGAGTCGCGTTCCGACTTAGCTAAACGTACGGGTGAGGGTGGGGTTGGTTCCCGAGCCGGTATCCACACCGCTAATGTTTCATCAGCTCATACATCCGCACGTGCTCTATGTCCAACTCGTCCACCCATTTCCCCAGGACGTAGTCGTCTCCCACATCCAGGATCTCGAAGCGATCGGGCACGGCAACGGCGCCGAGCATCACTCCCTGGGCGTCGAACACCGTCCACCGCGGCACCGTGTCGCCCGGGCGCCGGTATGCCTCCACCCACAGGTTGCCGCCCCGGTCCACGAGAACTCCGTCATACGCGGGCATGGTTTCGCGAATCGGCGTTGCATCGAGCATGTCGATCATCGTCTGGCGCATACCGGGGGGCATATCTCCATCGAGCTGCTGTTCTCGCGACGCGTCGATATCGGCATCGCTCACGGTTATGGGATCGTGCTGCCGGCGCACTATCGACCGAAGCTCACCGCCCCGTTCATGAATACGGACCTCGTAAGAGTCGTTCGCGGCCACAAAGAAACGGCTGCCGTGAATCGCGTACTTCGTCGTCCTCCCAAACATCGGAGGGCCGAAGAACACCAGGCTATTGCCGTGAGAGGTGCTGCCCGCGGTGTACACCCACATCTCGTCTCCGGGAGAAACACAAATACTGTCCCCGCTTTCGCCTTCGGGACTCACCGTGTAAAGCGGCACCCTCTGCCGAAAGCCGTCAGCGCCGTCGTCCGGCGCATCCATCACCAACGCCGCGACGAGGACGCTGCCATCGTCGAACACGCCGAGTGCTCGCCCCCTGCCGCTCGCTTCTATGCCGCGCACTGGAAATGAGCGACCGAACTGGCCGTCGGAGCCGAACACCGAGACACGCATCAGCCTCATATCGTAGGCGGCGATGGAATCGCCACGGTACCTGCTGACCCATGAGACAAAGCTGAATTCACCCGGCCCCTCTCCTTCACCACCGGCATCGAGCAGAAAAGCGCCCGACGCGTCGTAATACCGGATCTCGTTTGTACCGCTGTTTGCAACGGCGATTCGACCATCCGTTAGTCTCACCGCGTTGGACACCCGGTATAACTCGTAGTCAGGATCGCCTTCCTGGCCGCCGATGTCGCGGACCGGTTGTTCGCTCAGATGCCACTCATCCCCTTCGCGCCACACCGGGGCAACATTCTCCACGATGCGAATGCCGGCGCTGTCGCGGGCGGTGTAGGTCTCGCTATCGGCTTCGCCGCCGGCGCAGGCACAAACTGCGATCGCAAGAAAAGTCGTCGCGACGGCCTTCGTGTATCGCATGACGCTCCACCTCATTGATGGGATTG
>CAYTDU010000497.1:0-4551 GCA_964436395.1 uncultured Gemmatimonadaceae bacterium
CGAACACCAGATCGAGCATCGAGATGGAACGTACAGATGGAACCTGTGCCGCGGCTTAGCAGTTCGGGACGAGAACGACACCCCCTACCGAATCGCCGGTTCATTCTCCGACATAACCGCGCGCAAGCGAGTCGAGGAGCAGTTACTCCGAGACGCAGTTAGAGACCAACTCACAGGTTTGCCCAATAGAGGAGTGATCTCCAGGGCCATCGCGCGGTCCTTGGGGCGGGCCTCACGCCGCGAAGGCTACCGGTTCGCCGTTCTGCACCTCAATGTGGACCGTCTCCATCTCATCAACGAGAGCCTGGGTCGTCATGCCGGCGACAAGCTGCTGGGGGAAATCGCGAGGAGACTCCAGGTGTGCGTCAGACCTTCAGACCTGCTCGTACGCCTCGGTGGAGACGAGTTCGGGCTCTTGGTTGAAGATATCGAAGACCCCACAGACGCAACGCGTGTGTCGTCACGGATTAGCGAGTTGATGTCATCGCCATTCAACGTGGCCGACCGCGAAGTCTTCGCAACCGCCAGCATTGGAATCGTAGTCAGCGGACCCAAGTACACACACGCAGAGGAATTGCTGCGCGACGCAGACACGGCAATGAGCCGCGCAAAAGCCGGCGGGAGTACGCGCCCAGAGGTTTTCGACGAGGCAATCAAACGGCGCTCGCACGAGGCCCTGCAGATCGAGACCGGGTTGAGGTGGGCTCTGGAGCGTGACGAGCTGATGCTTCACTACCAGCCGATCGTCTCGCTGGATTCTGGGAAAATCGCAGCATTGGAATCTCTCGTTCGGTGGAACCACCCCGAGTTGGGTATCGTCCCACCGAATGACTTCATCCCGCTTGCCGAGGAAACCGGGTTGATCGTGCCAATAGGTTGGAAGGTATTGAGCAAGTCATGTCAACAGATGAAGGAGTGGCGAGCCACCCTACCACCCGGCGGCCCAATCGACCTCAGCGTCAATCTCTCATCGAAGCAGTTCATGCAACCAGATGTCGTCGATCAAATTCGGGGCGCGCTTCAGGCAGCAGATTTGGACCCGACATGCCTACGGTTGGAGATGACCGAGAGCGCTCTGATGGAGAATGCTGAGGTAGCATTTCCTCTCCTGACGAAATTGCAGGCCATGAACGTACGACTATATGTCGACGACTTCGGAACCGGCTATTCGTCGCTGAGTTACCTACATAAATTGCCCATCGATACACTCAAGATCGACCGCAGCTTTGTATTGGACCTCGGCGCCCGGCAGGAAGCATTCGAGATAGTGAGGACGATCGTGACGCTCGCGCACAATCTCCGGATGCACGTGGTGGCGGAGGGTGTTGAGACCGAGGAACAGACTACGATACTCCGAAGTCTGGGCTGTGAATACGCACAGGGTTTCTACTTTTGTAGACCCGTTGACGGCGCGACAGTGACTGACCTATTGCACAACGACATCAAGTTCCTTTAGCAGGGATCTGACATGAACGCTACCGATTCATCAGGTGGAAACGAGGTAGTCCGGGTTGGTGTACTCGGTGCTGGCGCGTGGGCACGGAATGCACATCTCCCTGGCTTTGCAAGAGACC
The DNA here is from genome assembly GCA_964436395.1 of uncultured Gemmatimonadaceae bacterium. GTDB lineage: Bacteria > Gemmatimonadota > Gemmatimonadetes > Gemmatimonadales > GWC2-71-9 > JBDGYW01. The sequence goes on from CAYTDU010000497.1 coordinate 1,575, forward strand.
CGCGGTGCGAAGTCGTGGCACTGGCAGATCCTCAGCTGGATCTTGCGAAGGCCGCCGGCACTGACTTCGAAATATCGACGGTCACTGGGAACCACATGGATGTAATCAGCAGAGATGACATCGACATGATCGATGTATGCACTCCAAGTCACACGCACTTCGAGCTGGCTTGGGCCGCACTGGAAGCGGACAAACACGTGCTCTGCGAGAAACCGGTGGCGTACGATTTCCGCGACACGCTTCGCGCGAGCGAGTTGGCGCGATCAAGAAAGTTGAAGACCAAGCTGGGGTTCACCTTCCGATATAGTCCCGCTATGCAGCACATGAAGGAACTCATAAACAAGGGCTTCGTGGGTACGCCGTTCATCTTTAATGGTTATGAGCAAAACTCACAGTGGCTCGACCCCAACACACCGCTGCGACAGGTCGACATCAATGCAGATCAATCCAAGATCCAAGTTTCTTCGCTCGAAGGTTATGGTGCGCCGATAATAGATCTAGCCCACTGGTTCGTCGGGTCCGGGTTCGCAGAGGTCGTCGGAACGATGCGCAACTTCATACCCAATCGTGTCGTGCGGGAAACGGGGCAGATGATGAGGATGAACATCGACGACGGTGACATCTTCATCGGCGAATATCAGAACGGGGCCATTGCTTCCATCCAGTCGAGCTTCGTAACGGTAGGCAATTACCCCGGACTGGAAGCGCGCGTGTACGGGAGCGAAGGTGCGTTGATATGCCGCCTGGTGGAAGAGTTCGGCATCTGCGAGACTCTCGAAGCCGCCAAGCCAGACAGCGTAGAGTTCAAGGTCGTCAAAGTTCCTCAACAGTTGTATCCGCCAGGTGGTTCGCCCCGAGAGAGCTGGCGGACACTCTTCTACGCCAATCTAATCTCAAACTTCGTGACCGAAATACTGTCCGAAGACTACAAGAACGAAGGTGATTTCCTAGACGGCGCCCGTGTACAAGAAGTGATCAATGCGGTCGAAATGTCGTTTAGAGAACGGCGTTGGGTAAGCCTGCCGTTGGTTGGCGAAAAGCCAAAGGTGGACGACCCCACGAACTGAGATGGGATCAACCTTGGACACCTTCTTCGAGCACTACTACCGGACGCGGCCAGTGAACGCCACGTTTACCGGCATTCACGATTACGACAACCACCTGCCAGACTGGTCCCCGGCCGGACTCGAGAGACTAGCCGGCGAGATGGTGTCATTGAGGCAGCGACTCTCACCGCAGGTGCGTGACTGGGACGATCTGGGCCACTCCGCGGAGCATAGCGATCCAGCCACAATCGACTGCTCTCTCGCGGATGCATTCCTGGAAATCCAAATCGCCGAAGTTGCAGGCACTCATTTCCTGCGCGGCAACCCGGCGCTGTATACGGGAGAGGCGGTCTTCTCCGTCGTCTCTCTGATGCTCGGTAATTTCGCCCCGGCGAAAGAGAGGCTAGAGGCAATAGAGCACCGGCTCTCAGCGGTACCAGGCTTCTTGGCGGACGCAAAACAGACGATGGGCAATCTGCCGATTCCGACTTCGTGGACGACGAGAGCGGTCGACGAATGCTCAGGAACCCAGCATCTACTTGGCACAGGCCTCGAGCGTTGGTGCATCCACCATGGACTCGACACCAACGGTAACGCTTCGCTCGCAGCCGCAAGGCAGCTGGCAAAAGCCGCCACAGAAGACTTCCGCCATTGGCTCGAGACTCGGACAGTGGCATCCGACCGTCAATCGGGGGTAGGGCCGGATTTCTTCGATCTGGTGCTCCAGCGCGGTCACTGCGACGTCAGAACGCGCAAAGATCTACTCGCGGAGGCACGGTCACGCTTCGAGGAAGCCGAACGGACCCTCGAGGAAGAAAGCACCTCCGCAGACCGAAACGGTTGGGCCGGCGTCTCCGCACGACTCGCCGAGTTGCATCCCGAGCCCGCCGCGTATCTCGATGCTTTCGAAACATGCTGGAACGAATGCAGGAGCATCGCGCTGGAGCGGGAACTAGTCACCTGGCCGGACTTCCCCATTGGCTACATACAAACCCCAGACTGGGCACGAGAGGCGGCTCCATACCTCTACTTCTTGAACTACCGATCCCCAGCCCCGTTCGACGAGTTCAAAAAGCACCAATACCTGGTACCGGCGCTCGACAACTCAATGAGCGTTGAAGATCAGAAAAAGTTCCTACGCGGTGTCAACGACAGCGTCATCAAGCTCAATCACGTTGTCCATCACGGTGCAATAGGCCACCACATACAAAACTATTACGCCCAACGATCTGAATCCGAGATCGGCAAGGTCTCGGCGGTCGATTGCGCAAGCAGGATCGGGATGTTTTGCGGCGGATCGCTCGCCGAAGGTTGGGCGTGCTACGCGACCGACCTAATGGGTGAAGTGGGCTTTCTGACCGACTTCGAGCTCGTGGCCGAACAACATTCCCGTCTCCGACAACTCGCGCGTGCGATCGTGGACATCGAGCTGCATCAACACTCGTGGACTGAAGAAGACGCCCGGCAGTTCTACGAAGAACGAGTGGGAATGAGTCCTGGGGCCGCCGCCAAGGAGGTGACGCGCAACTCCATGTTCCCGGGTGCGTCGATCATGTACTGGCTCGGCACTCAGGGGATACACGATCTACGCCGAAGGCTCAAGGAAATCGAAGGACCCGAGTTCTCGTTGCGCGCCTTTCACGACAAGCTCCTCAGCTACGGATCGATACCAGTCTTGCTTATCGCCCGCCTGATGGCGGGGAGTTCTCAATGAAGCAGATCAGCCATGCCTTCGTGAAAGCACCTATGCTGTGCATCGCCGCCTGCTGGCTTTTCTCAGCATGCGGTTCTGGCAGCGGCTCGATCGCGCCGTCGAACGATCTCCTCATCATCGGGTACGACCGCGAGCCCGATCAGTTGAATCGGTTTGGCACCCATATCTTGGAAGACATCCACTCGTGCGTAATCGAGGGTCTCACGACCACAGATGA
>CAYTDU010000498.1:0-4541 GCA_964436395.1 uncultured Gemmatimonadaceae bacterium
GGCTCACAGTAGCCCCCTCGATGCCGAGGGAGAGGGTGCCCGACATCGAGCAGATGGCACTGTTCGCCCGCCCAGGAATTGTCTGCGAATCGGATTTCGAGACCTCTATGGACAGCGTTTACCGTGGTGCTGGGACAGCATTGGTTACTGGTTCGTTCTTTACGGTTGGCGACGCCTTGGCACGGTTGCCCGGTTTCGCGCCGCTCGGGTAGATTGCGCCCATGAAAATCCAAGGTCTACCAGGTTTTAGAGATTTCTACCCTGAAGAAACGGCGTTGCGAAACCATATCTTCTCGGTGTGGCGTGATGTCGCCCAACGTTACGGGTTCCAGGAATACGAGGGACCTCCGTTGGAACCGCTGGAAATTTATGTAAAGAAAAGTGGCGAGGAGATCGTGGGGCAGCTCTACACCTTTGAAGATCGAGGTGGTCGTCAGGTGGCTCTGCGTCCGGAGATGACGCCGAGCCTCGCTCGCATGGTTGCCGCTCGAGCTCAGGCACTCAAAAAGCCTATTAGGTGGTTCTCCATTCCGCAGCTGCTTCGGTACGAACGGCCCCAACGCGGCAGATTGAGGGAGCACTACCAGCTCAATATGGACATTATCGGTGAGCCCGGCCCTTTGGCAGACGCTGAGTTGATTGCCGCAACGATAGACATAATGCGGGCATGTGGGCTCGATTCGAAAGACGTGAAAGCTAGAATCTCCGACAGGCGAGTGGTTCGTGCCTTACTCGATGGCCATGGGTTGACTGAAAACCAGGCGCCCGAAACCTTTGCGCATATCGACAAACTAGAGCGTACACGTCGCGAAACCCTTGCCGAAAGCCTAGCCCAAGCCGTAGACCTCACAATCGACCAAGCAAATTCGGTGCTGGCTATTGGTGATATCAAAGGGCTCGAGGCAGTCGAGCATGCGCTGGAGGATTCGCCCTCGGGCAGCGAAGTGGGCGAGGGGCTGTCAGAGTGTGTCCAAGCATTGGAGTCAATGGGTCTTGGTGAGTTCGTGCAGGTGGACTTGGGAATTGTGCGAGGCCTCGCGTACTACACCGGAATAGTGTTCGAGCTGTTCGACTGCGCTGGGTCGTTGCGTGCGATCTGCGGCGGCGGTCGCTACGACGGTTTGCTGAGCGCGCTGGGCGGGGTCGATATGCCCGCGATCGGGTTTGGAATGGGCGATGTCGTTCTTGGAGAGTTGTTGCGCGACCGCAACCTCCTGCCCGAAATGGATCGGCAGGTTGACGTATTTCTGGTGGCAGTGAGTGGAGAAGATACGCCACACGTACTTGGTCTCGGTCAGCGACTTAGAAAGTGTGGGTTGCGTGTCGAATATGCGCTCAAGCGGCAATCGATAGCCAAACAACTGAAACTTGCGGCTTCGCGGCCAGCGAAATTTGCAGTGATATGCGGCCCGGATGAGCGAGAAAACGGACAAGTGGTGGTGCGAGACCTCGCAGCTGGAACCGAAGAGAAAGTAGCACTAGAGTCGTTGGAGGATGTTTTAATGAACTAGGCCTTTCGTCGCCGAGTCGGCGACGAAAGGGCGCAGCAGGATGGGAATAGGCACCGAAAAATGGCTAAGGAAGCTAAGGTAACTCCAAGGGCTGAGGATTTCAGTCAGTGGTACAATGATGTGATCATGCGGGCCGAGTTGGCAGACTACGCACCGGTGCGCGGCTGTATGGTGATTCGCCCGCGAGGCTATCACATTTGGGAGTTGATGCAGGGTGCTCTGGACAAAATGTTCAAAGACACAGGTCACCAGAACGCCTATTTCCCCCTGTTCATCCCGCAGAGCTACCTGGCAAAGGAAGCGGAACACGTCGAGGGTTTCTCGCCCGAAACCGCTGTGGTGACCCACGGGGGAGGGAAGGAACTCGAGGAACCGCTGGTGGTCCGCCCAACGTCTGAGACGATCATCTATGCGTCGTTTGCCAAGTGGATACAGTCTTACAGAGACCTGCCCCTTCTGTTGAACCAATGGGCGAACATCGTCCGGTGGGAGATGCGCACGCGTCTCTTTTTACGCACAACGGAGTTCCTATGGCAGGAAGGTCACACCGCGCACGCATCAGAAGCTGAGGCGGAAGCTGAAGCGAGGCTCATACTGGACGTGTACAGAACATTCATGGAAGACTGGATGGCGATGCCACCGGTCACAGGTGTGAAGACTGATTCCGAGAAGTTCGCGGGTGCGTTGTTTACGTATTCGTGTGAAGCGATGATGCAAGACAACAAAGCGCTGCAGGCAGGAACTACGCATCATCTCGGCCAGAACTTTGCCAAGGCGTTCGACGTCCAATATCAAACTGCGGATGGCGGGCTCGATCACGTGTGGAGTACGTCGTGGGGAGTCTCTACCAGGATGGTAGGTGGCCTGATTATGACGCACAGCGATGACACCGGGTTGGTCTGCCCGCCGCGTCTCGCCCCGACACAGGTTGTGATCGTCCCCATTTGGAAGACAGACGAGCAAAAGACCGCAGTACTGGAGACTGGGGCGAAGGTGCTCGCGAGTCTCCGTGAGGAAGGACTGAGAGTGGAGTTGGACGATCGCGAGGAAATGAAGCCTGGCGCCAAGTATTACGAGTGGGAATCGCGCGGCGTACCAGTGCGTTTGGAGATCGGTCCGCGCGACGTCGAAGCCGGGCAGACAATGCTTGCTCTCCGAACGGGTGGCAAGGATCCAGTCAAACTCGATGCTCTCATCCAGGTAGTTCAGAAATCGCTCGACGATATGCAAGCTGCCCTGCTCGTGGCCGCTCGTGAACGGCGTGACGCAAACACCGTCAGAAACATCAGCAAAGACCAGTTGATTGAACTGATGGATGGCGCCGGCGGCTTCGCGTACGGTGGCTTCTGTGGTAGCGAGGCCTGTGAAATGGGTATCAAGGAGAAGACCAAGGCGGCAGTGCGCGTGCTTCCCGACGAGGAGTTTCGGTCCGATCCGAGCCCTTCGAAATGTGTTTGGTGCGGCTCCGAATCCGTAGTCGAGGCAGTGTGGGCGAAGGCATACTGAGTTTCTCCGCTGAGACTTTGCAGCAGATCTCAGCGGAGGTGGGGACCCCCACCTATGTGTACGATGCTGATGCGATCGCAGCTCAGTATCAAAGTTTGACCAGAGCATTCGACGGCACACCTCACCGCGTCTTCTATTCGGTCAAATCAAACAGCAATCTTGCAATCCTCAGATTGTTGAAGGGCCTCGGCGCGGGTGCTGATATCGTATCGGGGGGCGAACTCGCCCGCACCAGGGTGGCCGGAATCCCGGCAATGGATGTGGTCTACAGCGGCGTCGGTAAGACAAGATCTGAGCTCGCTGACGCAGTAACAGCTGGCGTGGGACTCATTAACGTAGAGTCGTCTGGTGAAGTGGAGGAACTCGCTCGAGTCGCAGCAGAACTAGGTGCGGTGGCCAACTGCGGTATCAGGGTGAATCCCGATGTAACCACCGACACGCACCCGTACACCCAGACGGGCGAACATGGAATGAAGTTTGGCGTTCCTGCCGATGAACTCGTCTCGACGGCACTCAAAATCGCTGACCATCCAAACCTGGCCCTTCTTGGCGTCGGGATGCACATCGGATCACAGATAACCAATCCAGATAATTATCGCGATGCGGCTGAGAAACTCGCTGGACTGTTCGGTATGGTTCTAGATGCAGGTATAGAAGGGATGAAGTGGTTGGGGATTGGTGGAGGGTTGGGCATTCGCTACACGACAGAAAATCCTCTTTCAGCAGACGAGTTTGCCGGCGCGGTGAGGTCGCTTCACGAACGGTTCGGTGTTTGCCTGGCTTTGGAACCAGGACGGTTCTTGGTAGGTGCAGCCGGATGTTTGTTGACCGAATGTGTATACGTGAAGCGCTCGGGAAACCGAGAGTTCGCGATTGTGGATGCGGGCATGAACGATTTGATTCGCCCAAGCCTGTATGATGCGGAGCACGACATTCGCAATGTGAGCAAGAGCGACAGTTATAAAGACTCCGCAGGTGTTAAATACGACGTTGTTGGCCCTATCTGTGAAAGCGGAGATTTTCTCGGGCGTGACCGGGCGCTGGGCAAGCTAGCGCCTGGTGATCTTCTGGCCGTGTTGGGCACGGGGGCGTACGGGTTTTCAATGAGTTCCAACTACAACTCGAGGCCACGCGCCGCAGAGGTGCTTGTCAAAGGCTCACGCTGGCGAGTGATTCGCCAGCGCGAGACTACAGATGACCTAATGAGGGGGGAAGAACTAGCCGAGCCTTCCGGCGGCTAGATGTCCTTTTCTTCGAGAAGTTGGAGGAAGTCTTCCGGAGTAGCCAGTTTTGCGAGTCGTTCAGGAACGTCGGGTTCCTTTGCGAACTGAGCGACCTTCCCCAGCACCTGCAGGTACTGGTTGGATACTTCAATTGGTGGTGCAACAATCAAGAAGAAGTCGTGGACCGGCTTCTCGTCAATTGCCTTGAAGTCTAGACCTTCTGGCTTCCTACCAAACGCCACGCGCAACCTGCTCACCACTAGCGAACGACAGTGTGGTATGGCAATTCCCCTGCCGATTC
>CAYTDU010000499.1:0-4539 GCA_964436395.1 uncultured Gemmatimonadaceae bacterium
GCTTCGAAACCTCTTGTGGGAGCCGGATAGTACCAGCCGGCATACTCAGCAATTTGGTCCCCTACTTTGACATCCACATACGAAGCCTGCCCCTTCCACTCGCAGAATGACCTCCGAGGGTTCTCAATGAGGTACTCCTCAACCATTTCACTGCGAGGCAGATAATAGACGGGCGGATGGCTCGTCTCGAGCACCCTCCAGGCGGATCGCGTGTCAGCCAAAACCACGCCGGCAAACACTACTTCGATGTGCCGTTCCGTTCGTTCCAACCTGGGTGGCCTGGGATAATCCCAAACCGACTCCTCACCCGGTCCTGGCTCGATACGTGTGGGACGCATCACTACCTCACAAAATCAGAGACTGTGGCTTTGGCGGCTTGCCTTCCGATGTACCCATGTTGCCTGCGCGCCCTAGAACCATAAATGTGGCTATCGGGGGATCACCGGAAGAACGATGTGGCTGGCCGACTCCGGCCCCCTCTCAACCATCCATACAGGATGCCCCTCCGATGGAATCCTCGCAAAAGTGTCTGCGTCGGCACCACCGATGGCGACGCGGATTCTGTGTCCCCTTCGAAACAGGACCGATGTCGGATGAAGTGAGAAGGTCACCTCGGCAAGCTCCCCCGGGACCATGGGTTCCGCATCCGCTTCCTTATAGGAATGATACGGTCCCACTGTAACGAAGGGCGGTTCTTCGTCCGACACCTTGCGGTGCAACAACCTGAGCTGTCCTTCGCCAATGTAAAGAACTCGACCTTCAGGGGTTACATCTTCGAGGTATACGAATACAGCCCCGTCGGTGTGAGTGGAACGAAGATAGAGTGTCACCACTGGATACCCTGTCACCTCCAGGTCGCGCTCGAGAGGCGCCGAGGTGAAGGTCAGGAGTTTCGAATCCGCATCAGACCTGTCGGGATACACGACGTCGCCGGCCCCGTTGTTTGTGGCCCACCGATTCCGTGTGCCGGTCGTATGGCTGAAGTCGACTTCATACTCATCCGCACCTGCCGTAACCGGGGCCTCCCTCGTGAGCATGCCTTCGTCTCCGAAGTACCACGGGGTTGCTTCGGTCTCCGGCAGCGGCCACTCACTGGTTCGTTTCCAGCCATCCTCGCCCATCGTCCGATAAACCAGTTCCCTCATCGGACCACCCTCGCCTCTCACGTATGCCTCGTAAAAACAGAGGTCCTCGAGCAGCTGCGCCTCCGTGGGGGGAGACAACTCATAATCTGCAGGGTGAAATGGGTCGGTATCCTGACGCGCACCGTGGCTCCACGCCGCAATAACCGCCCTTTGCGGGTTCGACAACGTCATGAACCGGTGAAGCACACCCTGCGCAGTGCCCGCATCCGTCCAACTGGCCCAGGAGTAAATCGCGGAGCCGGAGCGCTGCACTTCTTCGGCGTGGGAGTGGATTCCCCACCAATCCATTGAAACCCCGTTCCAGAGGGGCATTGCCTCGTCCTTGTACACGAGCCCACGCATCGATTCGTACACCGACGGAACGTGCCGCCTGGCGGCAACAGCCGCCGCCACCATACTCCCGTCTGCATCCTCATCCACGGGCTTCACCCCGACGGGGGTCCCGCCACCTCTTGTGCGAGGCACGTTGAGATCCATCTCTTTCACACGCCCGCCCCAGTTGGAGCCCATGTACGCGTTTGGTACTCCGCCAGGGAAGTAGAGATCAGTATAGGGATCGTAATCCGGGAACCGCGATATCCCCGCCTTGAACGCCGGGTGGTTTCGCTCCGCAAACCAGTCGTTTGTGTTGGCGGTGTAGGAATTGCCCCAGCCGCCGATCGTGCCGTCAGACCATGGCTGCGCGACAATCCAGTCCATGACTTCGCTGAAGTCCACCGTCTCGTCACGAGCGCGATGATGTGGCCACACACCGAAGGAGGCGCCGGTACCCCGGGAATCGCCCCAAACCACGGCATACCCGTGACTGGTCAAGAAGCGCTGCCGCATGTTGGGGCCTTCACCCTCTCCGGACCGCCAGTAACGCGTCCTGGTCAGGATGGTTGGTACCCTCGATCCCTCCGGCAAACCTTCGGGAAGCACCACATCCAACGCGATCTTCACACCGTCGCGCATAGTCACGTACACCGATCGAACGGGGCCAGTCTGGTAGGGCCCGTCGGCAGGAATCCCACAGGAGCCGAATTCGTAACCTGATTCTTCTTGGGTTCGAACAGCACATCCGGCATATAGGCTCACGCAGGACGCGACGACAAACAGGCATACAAGAGCCTTACGTTTGAAAGCCACTTGAACCTCCCGGCTAGTTCACCGAATCGGAATCAACACCGATTGCTCAATTCTCTGTTTCGAAGTGAGTCGTATACCAGTCGATTATCCGCCCCCAGTGATCGTGAAAGTCCTCAACCGTGCTCGATCGACCGGCACCGTGACCTGCATTCATATAATGAACCCAAACGACTTCTTTCCCGAGCCGCCGCAAGGCGTAGTACATCTCGCGCTGGTTGGTCGCGGGGACGTTCCAATCCCCTTCCCCGCTCAACAGCAGCAGCGGTGTTTCTATTCGATCGGCAAACATGACCGCGCTGTGAGCTATGTACTTCATGGGCTGCTCCCACAGTGTTGCCCCGATTCTATCTTGACCCTCTTCCGCTGCGCGGTAGTTCCGCGTTGTGATTTTGGGGCTGTCGCCGAGAAAGCTGATGATGTTGACCTTACCGGAAATGTTGATCGCAGCTGCGAATCGATCTGTCTGCGCGATCAAGAGGTTCGTGGCATATCCGCCGTAGCTTGTGCCGTGCACTCCTAGCTTGTCCGGATCCACGAGTCCACGATCAATGAGCACATTGATGCCCGTTGTCACCGCCTTGAGCCAGGCTTCACCTGGGTACCCAATTTCCAGTTTCACTGACGGCCTAAAACCAAAGAACCCAGCATTGGCGAGCAGGTTCATGCGATGATTGAAACCGTTGTCGAAGAACTCCTCGTAGATCTCGGCAACCAGGGGATATTTCTCTCCAGGTTCAAAATCCACTGGGTAGTAGAGAATTCCGTAGAGAGTATTACCGTCAACGTCCAGGTACTCGACTAGCTCGCTCCTGGTGAGTTTCCTCTGAGCTAGCCAAGGGTTCAAGTCTGTGAGACGCACGGGCTGCGCCATGCGTGAGTCACTCATGTAGAGATCGTTAGGCAGATCGCCATCAGAGAACTGGTAGAAAACCTTGTTGCCGTCTTCTGAGAACATCCAACGTGAATAGAGGTTCTCGTCTTTCACGAGATCTTCCACCTGGTGGCTCCGGAGGTTGAGTCCAACCAATCCCCTTTCCCACCCATCCTGTGCTGAGTACGTCATGAATACAAAGCGACCGTCGGGGCTCCAGCCAACGACATCGAGCTCCGGGGCGTCTTCATCATCCTCGGGCTTCTCGAGGACGAGCTCAATCTCGCCCGTCTCGACGTCGAGTACGTGGTAGCCCCGCTGCGAGCTCACCAGCAAGGTTTCGTCGTCTGGGCTCCACCGCTCGACAGAGAACCGGACCTTCGTGGTGTCATCTTCACTCACCAACTCACGATGATCCGCGGTCAGGTTGATTGCACTGTCCGCTGTAACCGATCGGACGAACACATTCCCCTCGTTCGAATAAGCAAACATGGTTCCGACATCATTCCAGTTTGGACGAATCCGATCTTCCGACTTCTCAGATAGCGACGTAACACTGAGATCATCCACCTCGAGCAACAGGATCTCGTACTCCGTACCCTTGTTGCGTTCGTAGGACGTCCTGAGTGGCGTGACGTAACCGTACGAGATGAACGTGCCATCCTCTGACTGGTTGAAGTCCGCATACCGCCCTTCCGGCAGTAACTCCCGGGCCTCGCGAGAGTCCATGTCAACGATGGTCGGGATCAAGAGCGAGCTGCGGTTTCTGACTGAATCCCATGCGAGAAACGAATTGCGTGAATCCTGAACGATCACAGGCCCCTCCGAGAGTTCGGAGTACATTCGCCTCGAGATCTCGGCCCAATCACTCGCGCGGAGGCCAAGTAACACTCCGGCTCCGTCCGGTCGCCACACAAGCGGTGAGTTAGACGCTATAGACTTGTCAGAACGCAACCTGACTTCGCGCACGCGATCACGCTCGACTTCGTAGGTATACAGCCTGTACTCGTTCTCTCGCCTGAGGAAGAACGCTACGGTCTTCCCATCTGGTGAGAATGCCGCCGATCGGACTTGCACCTTTTCATCGAAGATCAGAGTCTCCTCACCGCTCTCAGTATCGATCACGAGCAGCTCTGAGAACGAAGGAGAGACGTAGGTTGGGTCCCCAAACCTCATGTGGTCGACGTTCTTGCGATCACGTGACGTGTACCGTGTCGCAACCAAATAACGACCGTCATCGGTCACATCCTGGACCTGTATCGACGCAACGTTGAGTGCGTCTTCCGTCGTGAATGCAGTGCGTTCAACATCTTGCCCGGACAACGGCGCGACTAGCGTGAAGGAAGTAAGAACAAACGACTTCAGCAATAGTCGGTGAAGTTGCAGCGTAGCCCT
>CAYTDU010000500.1:0-4519 GCA_964436395.1 uncultured Gemmatimonadaceae bacterium
AATCCTCAACCATGCTCGGGTTCTCGCTGGCATCCCCGTATGAGAAGTCGCTTCCCATCAAGCCCTGACGAAGCATGTGGCCCTGAATGCGCACGCTCTTGCCTACGCGCGGTAGATAGATCCACATTGCATTTTCGAGGCGTAGGAACCTGCTGCCCGCGTCGCGCGCCGGCGCCGTGAATTCTAGGAACGATTGATCAGTGCCCTGTGCCCATGCGTCGTAGATCAGGTTCCGAACGTCACCGTCACGGTACGCGATCGTCATCTGGGCATTCACACGAGCGGTCGACATCGTCATGTTGGCATCGACGCGCTCGAGTATCTCGCGCGGCGTCGGCTGAGCCTCCCCGTGCACGGCCAAGGCGAGCAAGCAAATACTTGCAGCCACTGTCCGCCTAGCGACACCTGTCATTGTCATTCTATTCATTGTCTCAGTGCCTCCGCTGGTGCCATCTTGATCGCTCGTAGGGCGGGGTACAACGCGGCCACGCCGGCAGCGAGGATGCCCAGGAGCATTCCTGTCACTGCGTAAGAAAGCGCCCAATCAGGATAGACCATGCCCTGGAATGGCAGGTCTATGCCACGGGCGGCCGCGGTGAAGTCGATACCGGAGTGTTCCAGCCAAATACCCACACCACTCCCGAGAATCGCGCCGACGAAGCCACCTAGTAGGCCGATTACGATGCCCTCGGAAACGATGAGGAAAACAATATCACTACGGCGCATCCCAAGGGCCGCCTGCATACCCAGTTCCTGTGTACGTTCCATGACCGTCATCAGCATCGTGTTGACGATTATCAGGCCAGCCATCAGGAGCATCAATCCCATCACTACGCCCAACAGGGGCCTCATCATCTGCATGGTTCGCATCAACTGCCCCTGATCTAGCCACGAGAGGACCTCAATGTCTCCCTCGACGATTGGAGCGAGCTGTTCCTCGAGCTGAGCCGCGAGTGATTCGGCGAGTTCGGCGTCATGGGAAAAGACGAGAATCTCCGTAGCTGCATCGGGCATGTCGGCCAATTCCTGTGCCTGATCAATTGGTAGCACCAACATGCTGTTGTCGAGGAACGATATACCTGAAAATGCGAGGTCGGTAACAACCAACCTCAGACCGCCCAACGACCGATATGCCGTCTGCCCGAGCACCGTAATGGTGTCTCCGACGTCGATCGAGAGCCTATCGGCAAACTCTGTCCCGATCATTACTTCAGGAAAACCCGGCCGCGGCGGATTGCCGTTGACGGCCATGCCTGTGGGATTTAAGTATGGACCTTCCCGGTCCAGATCCAGCCCCAGCAACAAGCCGGGCCGATTGGAGCCGGCACCGTCCACGAGCACCGAAGAACGAATTCTCGGTACTGCTTCCTCGACGTCGGGGTGTTCGCGGATGCTGGAGAGAAGCTCTGACACGCCATCCACCTTGAGGTACACGGGCATCAGGCGTTCTCGTTCAGTGTATCCGTCTTTCCTTATGCGTACATGGCCGGACTCACTGCGTGCATAGGAGTCGACGAAGTTCCCCAAAATGCCGGTGATGTACGCGAACATGAACGTGATCGCAGTTACCGCGATTGTCACGGCAATGACCGTGAGAAGTGTCCGGCGCGTATTGCGTCGTGTGTTGCGCCATGCCAGCCGAAAAACCGGGATACGTCTACGTCTCTTAGACATGGCGTAGTGCCTCCACCGGACGATTGCGGCTTGCCCTCGCAGCCGGATATAGAGACGCGAGAGCAGCGAGCATACCGGTCAGCAGCCACCCGCCAGTGACCACGGCAACGTTCAACGCCGGATAGATGGAGTCCTTAACCGGGTATCCGATGTCTATGTCACCGTAAATGGCGGTGATATTGATGCCTATGCCTGCAAGCCAGATAATGAGCCCCACTGCTATCAGCGAACCAACCGCACCTCCCAACAGACCCGTGAGTGCCCCCTCGGCCAAAAAGAGGCGTCTGATACCCGACCCGCGTAGTCCGATTGCCATGAGCATCCCAATTTCCCTCGTGCGCTCGTACGCAGCCATTAGAATGGTGTTTGTGATGCCGACAACCGCCAGCACGATGAAGATTCCCAGGAAGATGATATTGCCCAGTCTTTTCATCTGAACGAGCGACATGAAGTCTTGTTCCATCTCTCTCCAACCCTTCACATCATACTCTCCAGACGCTCCCAGCTCACCCGCCAACCGGTCCAGAGTAACGGATTCCCTCGCTCTGGCAGAGAATCGGATAGCCACTTCTGTGACCGCGCCGTCCATGTCTAGGATGTACTGCGCCGTGGCTAGCGGCAGCAGAAAGCTGTTCCGGTCAATGAGTGGGTTGCCGGTTCCGATGACACCTACGATTGGGAGGTCCAACGCTTCATAGGCCCCGTATTGTGTTTTAGCCAGCACTGTGAGCCAATCGCCGGAGCTGACCTCGAAGATTTCCGCAATTCCGCTACCCAGGAGAATCCCTTCGCCATCTTCCGCCAAATACTCGCCGTCAACCACGGTTTGCGGGATTCTGAAAACATCGGTGTCACTGCCACGGACTTGGATTCCCACGCCGAGACAGGGCACCTGATCCAAGCCGTTGGATAGCTGGGCCTGGAACGTGAGACGAGGTGTTGCTGCTGCCACGCCAGATACGGCTCTAACCGCCGCAAGCACAGCTCCGGTATCGGTCACAGCAAAATCAAGCGGGAACTCATCGCGCAGCTCGAAGTACCCGTCCGCGTAGACTTTTGCGTGTCCCGTCTGATAGTTGATGAGATTGTCGAACGATTGCTGTTCGATTCCGACCAGCAAACCGTTGCTGAACTGAAGCAGTAGCACGGCAAGCGCGACGGTGGTTGCCGTGATCCACGTACGGCGCCGATTCCGCCTGAGGTTTCTCCAGCCTAGGCGGAACGTCGCACGCAACCCCAGGACCCCGGGGACGGTTTCCTTCATCCGCGCACCTTCTTCCGATTTGGCCATCTCAACCGGCTCCATTGCCGTTTCCATTGCGCCGCTCGTCCGACTCGACCTTTCCGTCCCGTAGCCTCACCAACCGAGACGCATGTTCCATTACCAATGGATCGTGCGTTGAAAACACAAATGTGGTTCCGTGTTTCTTGTTCATGGCCAGCATTAACGCCATGATCTCACCGGCCGTGTTGCTGTCCAGGTTTGCGGTCGGCTCATCCGCGAGCACGAGCGTTGGCTCTTTCACAAGCGCTCTCGCAATAGCCACTCGCTGTTGCTGACCACCACTCAACTCATTGGGCCTCCGGTCGGCCAGGTCACCCAATCCAACCTCCTCCAGAATCCGCATGACGCGGGTCGTACGCGCATCCTTGTCCGCAATTCCGTGGAGTTGCAGCGGTAGCTCGACGTTTTCCATAACGGTCAAAACCGGTATGAGATTGAACGTCTGGAACACGAACCCGAGGTGCGTGTTTCGGAAATCCGCCAGCATCTTGGGCGTTAAACCTTTGGTTTCGCGCTCACCAATCTTGATTGTGCCCGACGAAGGCGTGTCGAGGGCGCCCAATAGATTGAGTATTGTGGTTTTTCCCGATCCGGACGGGCCCGCGATCGACAGAAACGAACCGGATTCGATCTCGAGCGATACGCCCCGTACTGCAGGCACTTCGAGATCTCCCACCTGATAGGACTTATGCACATCTGCGAGGCTTGCTGCTATCGTCATGTCTCGATTCCTTCCGTTGCCTGCGTCAACAGTCAATACGACTCTCAAACGGTGTGGCAAAGAGTTCCCGATCTGCCTCGTCTATGAAGTCCAAGGCTTTGTCTCCCAACGCGGAGAGAATTCGGGGCAGGTAGAGGTCAGTACGAAGATGATGTTCCGCCACGAAAACGAATAAAGGACTGCGAGTCCATGAAGCTCTGGCCTGATTCTGAGTCAACAGTTCACCGATCATTGCCTGGCACCCATCGACCGCCAGCACCAACCAGAGGCCCTCGACACGCTCTGAGGCAATCTCACGCACGGGAGATACAACGACCCTCGCACCTTCCAACTCGAGGTCTCCTGTGGAATGCACCACGACCCTCACCCCACGCCCGATCGCGAGTTCCAGTGCGCCTTTGAGGGCAGGGAAGGTCTCCGGCATGAGTGCCAGGTGCACGCGCTCGTTGGATTGGTCGATCATTTCTCGAGCCTTGGCCATCACGTTTTCGTTGCCCCCAATGTTCCACACATGCTCGTGAGTGGAGGCCGACCCGAGACTCTTCAAATCGTCCTTCAGCGTGGTTACCAAGACCTCGTGCTCGCGTTGAAGCTGGTCCAAGAATTCCGAAGCAGCCACGGGAGCGTACTTGTTGCCGCCTTCACTATGCAGTGTCATGGCGGCTCCCCGCGCCACGAGCTTGCCGAGCACTTCATAGATCATCGTACGCGGCACGCCGGACGATTTGGAGATCTGATAGCCCGTGGCCGGGCTGCCTCCTAGCAGAGCCAGATAGGTCTTGGCCTCGTACTCGGAGAAGCCAAGTGTGACCAGTCGTTCAATTGGATTGTCGCCCATC